>CAILNN010000220.1 GCA_903835555.1 uncultured Verrucomicrobiota bacterium | reverse complement strand
GACAACATAGGCAGCAGACTGACTCGTGATTGTCCCTGGACGGCTCGCGTGCGTCGGATGGGTCCCCCCAAGAGAGGAGTCCGTTGAAATTGAAAACTCAATTTTCGTCAATCCTGAGTCCGGATAATCCGGACCTGGAATGCGGGGATGTAAAACGAGGCGGGCATGGGCTTGATTGAGACTAGCCCGGATCCGTTCCAATGGGCTACTGGGATCGAGCGGCAGGTAGGCACAGCCGCTCTTCAGGATTCCCAACAACCCGACAATCAATTCCCACCTGCGGACGGCCCAAACACCAATGACCATTCCCGGGAGAGCGCCTTCCTGGAGTAACCGATGTGCTAATTGATTCGCGGCAATGTCGAGTTGTTGATAAGACAAGCTGGTATGCGCATCTGTCAAGGCAATGGAATCCGGCGTCCGGTGAACCTGCGCTTCAAATAGATCAACCACCGTTGATGTATTGGATTCCTCTGTGGCGGGTTGAGATAGCTGGAGCAGATGAGCTACCTCGATCGGGCCCAGGAGAGAATGCTGAGACATGGGGAGTTGTGGCGAAGCACAAACTTTGCGGGCCAGGCGGTCAAAATGATCAGCGAACTGGGCAATCCTAACTTGATGGAACAGTTCCCGCCGATAAAGCCACTGAATCTGAAATTCGTCGCCCTTTTCGTAGGCGTGAACTTCCAAATCGAACCGGACCAGCGGTGTTGCAAATTCTCTCGTGTGCCAAGTATTTCCCGCGACGTTCCATTCAGTCAATGGCTCGTCCTGCAAAGCAAAAACCACCTGAAATAATGGCGAAACTCCCGGCTGACGAACATCCGAAAACGTTTCCACTAATTTCGCCAGCGGAAACTCTTGCTGTTCTATAGCCCAGAGCACCGATTGTTGCATGACGGCAACTTGCTCGACAAAGGAGGCATCAGCCTTTTGGCGGACGGCGATCGGCAACATGTTGACGAAAAAGCCGACCAACGACTCCAGTTCCGTCAATAAACGACCAGCCGTGGGCGAGCCAATGATAAATCGGTCTTGTCCGGCATGCCGGCTGAGGACCTCGGCATAGAGCGTCAGCAGCGCGGAGAAAAGGGTCACGTTTTCTGCCGCGGCAAGTGATTTCAACTCAGTCAGTTGTTTGGAACTCCAATGTCGGACCAATTTTCCGCCAGTTTTGGCTATTTTGTCTGATCGTATTTCGTCGGTGGGTATTGCAAGTTGCTGCGGAATATCCGAGAGGAATTCCCGCCAAAGGGGTAATCGGTTAGCGAACCACTCAGGCGATAGCTTCTTCCTCTGCCAAGAGCTAAAGTCGGCATATTGAATCCCTATTTCGGACAGGGGGTTTACGCTCCCGTCGGTGAAGGCCGTGTAGAGAGCGGCTAGTTCCGAATTTAGAATCGTCTCGGACCAGCCATCCGTGACGATGTGATGGCTGATTCTCAGCAATAGGTTTCGATCCTGAGGCCCGCAGAGCAGGATAAACCGAACCAGCGGGCCCGTTCGTAGATTAAACGGGACCGCCCCTTCGCGTTCGACCACGTGTGACGCCTCTGCCTGAAACTCCTCAAGACAAACCTCCCGGATGTTAACCACTTGTAAAGCGACTATGGCGTCAGGTTCGATAATTTGTACCGGCTCCAATTCGTTGGGCTCAAAGCGTGTTCGGAGTATTTCGTGCCGGGCAACCAAAGCATGTAGCGCTCGTTCCAAGGCATCCCTATTCAGAGGCCCCGACATATCCAGGACGTAAGGAACGTTGTATTCGGGACTTCCGTCTTCCAATTGGTCCAAAAGCCACAAATTCCGCTGATTCAGGGAAAGGGGTATGGTGCCCGATCGCGGATCACGGGGAATGGCTGTGACTCCAGCCTTTTTTATTCCGAGCCGTTGCGCCAATTCCGCCGGCGTTGGAGATTCAAAAATGACGCGAACCGTTGGTTCTCCACCAAACGCTCGACCGAGTTGATTTACCAACCGCATGGCCAATAGGGAATGCCCACCCAACCGAAAAAAATGATCGTTACGACGAACCGTGTTCAATCCCAGAACCGTAGCAAAGATTCCACAAACCGTTTCTTCCTCCGGGGTTTGCGGTGTTTCAACCTGTCGCGACTCGAGCTGGGGGACCGGCAGGGCAAGACGGTCGAGCTTGCCGTTTACGGTCAATGGGAGTCGCGGCAATTGAACCCATGCCGCCGGAATCATGTAATCCGGAAGTTGGCGGGCAACTGCACGGTTTAATCCATCCACATCCAATTCGACCTGTTCCTCAAGCACCAAATAAGCGGCGAGGTAGGTTTCACGCCGAAAGTCATGACGGGAGATTACGACGGCCTGCCGAACCCCCGCGTGTTGGTTGAGGACGTGCTCGATTTCGCCCAACTCAATTCGAAAGCCTCGAATCTTTACCTGGAAATCGGAACGCCCTAGGAATTCAACGGTTCCGTCCGGTCGCCATCTCCCCAAGTCTCCTGTTCGATACATCCTATCTCCCAGCATCTCGGAGAACGGATTGGCGACGAAGCGTTCGGCGGTTCGCCCCGGCTGATTCAAATAGCCGTGCGCCAACCCTATTCCCGCCAGATAGATCTCGCCGATGCTACCCAGTGGAACCATCGCAAGGTCCGGATTCAGAATAAAAACGGATGTATTCCAAATAGGCCGACCGATGGTCGGTGTTGAAGCCCAAGAGCCGGGTGAGTCAGTGAGTGTCAAGCCGGTAACGACGTGGCTCTCAGCCGGTCCGTAATGGTTGTGCAATTGGCAATCTCGATGGAGCTCAAAGAAGGAACGCATTTTTGAGGTAATGCGCAGTGGCTCGCCAGCCTGATATAATCCGCGAAGGGATGGGAGTTCAATGCCAGTGTCCAGCGCTCCCTCAATCAGGTGCTCTAAGAGGATTTGTGGCGCAAATAGGTGCGCGATTCCATATCGTTGAATCTTGGCTGCAAACCGCGCCGCGTCGGCCCGATCGACATCCCCAATAATTACAAGCGTCTGCCCTCTCAGCAGAGCTTCGGTAATCTCTTGAAGGGAGACATCGAAGCTGACGGACGTGGATTGAGCAACCGGTCCTGGGAGATACCTCGATTCATGCCATTCAACCAGATTGAGGAGCGTACGATGTGGGACCACGATACCTTTGGGGCGTCCCGTTGTGCCTGAAGTGTAGATAATGTAGGCGGGGTCGCCCGGAAAAAGGCTGGACAATCGTTCCTTTTCCCTTCCCTGTCCCACCGTTGTAGCCAATAGAGCCGATCGAACTTCCGGGGCATCGATGAAAACAGTCCTTTGTGGGGCTAACAAGGAACTATTCCCACTGGCCAAGATGAGTTGGGTGGGTACCGCCTCTTGAACGATTGCCAAGAGGCGAGAATTGGGGTAGCTCGGATCCAAAGGCAAGTACACCGCTCCCACCTTCCAGACCGCCATTAAGGCTATGATAAGCTGGGGCGACCGAGACAGGGAAACAGCAACGGCATCCCCTTTTCGGACGCCACGCGAGATCAACATTCGAGCCAATTGGCCCGATTGTTGATCCAGTGCGGCATAGGAAAGTGACTCGTCGTCCGCCTGAATGGCAATTCCCTCTGGGTTTCGCTGTACGTGGAATCCAACGCGATCAACCACGGTCTCACCCCGTAACTCCCGGTGTGTGCCGTTGAAATCGTGGATCAAGGTTCGACGGTCCTCTGGCGAAAGAAACGTCAATGCAGCCAATGGGCAATTTGGTTGTCTGCAGGCCAAGCCTAACAGCGCGACGAAATGGCGTGAGAATTGCTCAATACGCCAGCGATCAAACAGTCCTTGATTATAGAGGAAATCGAGTGCCAGTCCTAGTGGCGATTCAGTGGCATGAAGTTCGAGATCGAAACGGACCAAAGTCTCGCGATTTCCAAGGGGTTCAATCGTGCAATCACCAAATGAATTCTGCCCGACGTCTTTGGACTCCAGGGAAAAGAAAAGCTGAAACAATGGGTTTGCATTCGTCTTTCGGTCCGGCTGAACGGCTTCGACCAACTTCTGAAACGGAAGGTCTTGGTGATCGAGTGCGCCAAGCACAACCGATTGCGTCGCCCTGATCAGCTCTGAAAAGCAGGAGATTCCAGCAGTCTTTACCCGGATCACCAGCGTGTTCACGAGGAATCCCACGATCGGTTCCAGCAACGGATCGTCCCTTCCAGAGACCGCTGTTCCAATCGGAATATCCTGTTCGCCGCTATAGTGCGCAATCAGGAGAGAAAACGCACCTAGCAGGGTCGTGTAGAGTGTTCCCCCAGAATTGGTGCCTAGATTTTTCAATTCTTTCTTTTCAGAAGGTGACAGTTGAATGCGGACATGATCGAATGCATGCATGCCCGCCTCTGGACGGGGTCGATCCATTGGAAGGGTCACTTCCGGTGGAATTCCTGCCAGCTGGGGTTTCCAATAAGATAACAAGTCCTGGATCACCGAGGAAGTAAGACGTTGTCGTTTCCAATGACAATAATCTGGAAACTGGATCGGCAACGGAGGAAGTGGATTCGATTGGCCGCGAACGAATGCCGAATACAGCCGCGAGATTTCACTGTCGAGAATAAGTTCGGACCAACCGTCGCTGATGATATGATGGGTTGTTCGTGTAAAAATGTGATTCTCGGGACCAAGATGGATCAACGTAAATCGAATAAATGATGGATTCTGAAGATCAAAGACGGCTTCCCTTTCCCGTTCAAAAAAACTCTTTTGCAAAGAATCGATCTTTTCCGAGGGATGGTTGCTCCAATCCATTATGTGAATCCGTAGAGCGATGCGTGGCTCGACAATCTGGATAGGAGCTCCGTCGCCCTGTTCAATTCGAGTTCTAAGGCTCTCATGCCGGTCCAGCAAAGCCTGTAGACTGGACTCCAGGATCGGGATGTTTAATGGACCACTAATTCGAATGGACCAAGGGATGTTGTATTCACGTGATCCACCTTGAAAATGATCAACGAACCAAAGCCCTTCCTGAGCATGCGACAGCGGGGTGGGTTCGGCGTTATTTCTGGGAACCAAATCCCGGGCTTCAAGGTTGGCACCCGCTAGTTTTAATGCGAGGGCTTGTGGAGTCGGAGATTCGAATAGGACGGAAAACGGGATGTCCAGCTTCTGTTGACGCCTAAGTTGCCCAAGCAGGCGCATGGCTTGCAGGGAGTCCCCACCGGAACGAAAGAAATGGTCATTTCGGCCAACGCTTTCCAATCCCAGAATCGTCCCGAAAAGTCGACAAATAATGTCCTCATCTGAGTTTTGAGGAGATTCCGTTGGACGCGCCTCCCTTTTGGGCATTGGCAAAGCCCGCCGATCGAGTTTGCCGTTGGGTGTAAGAGGCAGTGAATCCATGACAACCCATCCCGAGGGGATCATGTAATCGGGCAGATTCCTGGCCAGACTGGCCCGAATGGCTTGTGGATCAATCTGGGGTCCATCTGAGGGAACAATGTACGCTACTAGTTGGACAACGGTGGCCTCATTGGTTAGCGCGATTACAGCCGTTTGGTGAATACCCGGCAATTTGCGAAGCTCGATTTCAATTTCTGCCAACTCGATCCGGAAGCCGCGAATCTTGATTTGATGGTCTTCCCGTCCAAGAAACTCGAGCGTCCCATTTGGGTGCCATCGGCCCAGGTCGCCGGTGCGGTACATGCGTCCCCCGGGGAGGGGGGAAAAGGGATTGGCGACAAAGCGTTCAGCCGTCAGCGCGGATGCACCGGAATAGCCGATTGCCAAGCCGGCACCTGCCAAGTAAATCTCCCCTCGCATTCCGACTGGGACCAAATTTAGAGCACCGTCCAAAATAAGAACTGTTGTCTCATTGATCGGACGACCAATCGGGACCGGTCTAATTCCATCAATATTTTCCGGAAGGGTTTCACAGGTGGCAAACGTTGTGATCTCGGTTGGTCCGTAGGCATGGATGAAGGTACAATGTGGATGTGCCTCGCGAAACCTGCTCACATGCGAGGGTGAAATCACCTCGCCGCCGGTGAGAAACTGCATCAGTCCCTTAAAGGAAAAAAGGTCCTCGTCCACCAACGCGTGGAACAATCCAGTGGTAAGAAAGAGGGAATTGACCCGGTTGGACAGCAAGCATCTTGAAATCTCAGCCAATGAAAGCAACCCCGATGGTGCCAGCACAACGGTTCCGCCGTTTAGGAGCGGCCCCCAAATCTCGAGTGTCGCGGCATCGAAGCTGACCGGGGCCAATTGGAGCATACGAACCGTCGAATCCAACCGCATGTAGTTGGGAGCGCGTACCAACCGAACAATACCACGATGAGGAACCACAACTCCCTTGGGAGTTCCGGTCGAACCGGACGTAAAAACGACATAGGCGGCGGTTTCACACGTCACGGCACCAAGGCGATCCGCACGCGTCGGATTGCCGTCTTCAAGCGAAAAGGTCGTTGAGGATGGAAACTCGATTTCTGCCAGGCCCGAGTCCGGATAATCCTGACCTGGAATACGTTGCTTCAAAATGATTCGGGGCTGTGCCTGGGCAATAATGGCCT
>CAILNN010000219.1 GCA_903835555.1 uncultured Verrucomicrobiota bacterium | reverse complement strand
GGAAGCCGTTCGGGAGCGGGGGCTTCCGGAGTTCTGCTGGGTGTTGCTCAATTCAACAGAATTTCTTTATGTTCGCTGATTTAACCTCGGCTACTCCACAAAACCGGGCGCTTCCTCCGGTCCTGTCCCGACGTCATTTCCTGGCCAATTCTGCCGGTGGCTTGGGCGGGGTGGCGCTGGCCTGGCTCTTAAGCCGGGACCAGGCCCGGGCGGACGCGGCATTGGCTCATGGGGCTTCCGCTGCGGCTGCACCTCATTTTGCTCCCCGGGCGAAGCGAGTGGTGCAGGTCTTTTGCTGTGGTGGAGTCAGCCATCTCGATACCTTCGATTTCAAACCCCAACTTGAGCGCAGCCACGGGAAAAGCCTGGAAGGGAAGGGGGAAAACCTCGGGTTTTTCGGTCAACCCGGCAAGCTGATGAAGAGCGCCTATCCCTTTCGGCAGTATGGAAAGAGCGGCAGTTGGATCAGCGACCTGTTGCCCCATTTGGCGGGCTGTGTGGATGACCTCTGCTTCATCCATTCCATGACGGCCAAGAGCAATAATCACACCCCGGCGACGTTTCAGATGAACTCCGGGTTTACGCTGAACGGTTTTCCCTGCATGGGCGCGTGGTTAAGCTACGGATTGGGGACAGAAAACGAGAATCTACCCGCCTTTGTTGTCCTCCCGGACCCGCGCGGACTTCCGGCCGGGGGCTCGATCAACTGGACCTCTGGATTTCTGCCCGCCAATCATCAGGGAGTCGGCTTTCGGACCACCTCGGGCCAACCCATTGCCAACCTGGAATCCCCGACCACCCTCACGCCGCAATCCCGGGAAGCCGACATGCAACTGCTGGCGGCCATGGACCGGGAATTTGCCGAACAACATCCGGGCGATGGTGCCTTTGCGGCCCGCCTAAGGTCCTATGAACTCGCGGCCCGGATGCAAGTGAGCATCCCCGAGGCGGTTGGACTTGAAACTGAATCGCCGTCGACCCGAGCGCTTTACGGCATCGACGATCCCACCAATAAAGGCTTCGGGCGCAATTGCTTGCTGGCCCGACGCCTGCTGGAACGGGGAGTTCGTTTTGTCCAAATCTTCAATGGAGGGTCCTTTGGTAGTCCGCGCATTAATTGGGACGGGCACGAAAACCTGCGGGAAAACCACGACGTCCAAGCTGCCACCATGGACCGTCCAGTGGCGGCCCTGATACACGACTTAAAGCAGCGTGGCATGCTCGAAGACACCCTGTTTGTTTGGTCCACCGAATTTGGACGCAGTCCAGCAACCCAAGGAATTGATGCCCCTGGTCGCGACCATCATCCCAGTGCCTTCACCTGTTTCATGGCCGGTGCCGGAGTGAAACCGGGCTATCACCACGGAGCAAGTGATGAAATCGGCTATTTCGTGGGCGACGACAAAGTCACGGTCCCCGATTTCCACGCCACCATCCTCCATCTTCTGGGGATCGATCATAAACGGTTGACCTTTTACCACAACGGAATCAATCGACGCCTGACCGATGTCCACGGGGACGTGGTCCGCGAAATCCTGACCTGACGACATTTTAACCGCAGATTGACAGATTCCCCCGGATTGGTCCGGGCTTTCATCCGTCATCGATCGAATCTGCGTGAATCTGCGTCAAACTGCGGTTCATTCATTCTTCGATGACCAACCGGGTGCTTGCCAGCACCGGCTTTCCCGGGCTTAATTAGGGGCTTTTCGTGAGCGTAGCCTTGTCATGAATTCCGAACTTCTCGAACGCGCCAAAACGCTGGGTTTCTCCGACCGCCAGATCGCCTACCTAACCGGGCAGACTGAAGACGCCGTGCGGGCTCGTCGTCGCGAGCTTGGCCTTTTCCCCAGTTACCGCCTGGTAGATACCTGCGCTGCCGAATTCGAGGCGTATACGCCGTACTATTACTCCAGTTGGGACCGGGGAGACGATGAAGTCGTGCCGTCCGAAAGACGGAAGGTGATGATTTTGGGCGGTGGACCCAACCGGATAGGGCAGGGGATTGAGTTTGATTATTGCTGTGTCCATGCAGCGTTTGCCCTGAAGGAGGACAACTTTGAGACCATCATGGTCAACTCCAATCCGGAAACCGTATCCACCGACTACGATACATCCGACAAATTGTTTTTTGAACCGCTGACTCTGGAGGATGTCCTGCACATCTATGAGCGGGAAAAGTGCTGGGGAGCCATTGCCCAATTTGGAGGTCAAACACCTCTGAATCTCGCCCTGGGATTGAAGAAAAACGGGGTAAACATCATCGGGACTTCTCCCGAAAGCATCGAAATCGCCGAGGACCGCAAGCTCTTCGCCGCCATGCTCGATAAGTTGGAGATTCCCCAACCAGAGAACGGTTTGGCCACCAACGAAGTCGAGGCCTTGGCCGCAGCACGCCGAATCGGGTATCCCGTGCTGGTTCGTCCGTCATTCGTGTTGGGCGGCCGGGCCATGCAGATCGTCTACAGCGATGGCGAGTTGCAACATTACATGCGTTTTGCCGTCGAAGCCTCGCCGGAACGTCCGGTCTTGGTAGATAAATTCCTCGAAGACGCCACCGAAGTAGATGTCGATTGCCTGGCCGACATCGGGCATTTTGCCGACCCTATGGAAGCGACCGCCGTGATTGGCGGAATCCTGGAGCATATTGAGTTTGCTGGCGTCCATTCCGGGGATGCGGCGATGGTTCTTCCGCCCCATACACTTTCACCTTCGGTGATTGCCACCATCCGCCAATACACGCATGCGATGGCGCGGGAGCTTCGGGTGACCGGCCTGATGAACGTCCAATACGCGGTCAAGGGCGAAAAGGTTTATGTGCTCGAGGTCAATCCCCGGGCTTCACGCACGGTTCCATTTGTGAGCAAAGCCATCGGCGTTCCGTTGGCCAAGCTGGCGGCCAAGGTGATGGCCGGGAAGACGCTCAAGGAGCTTGGCTTTACCGAGGAGCGCTGGCCCAAGTATTGGGCGGTCAAAGAGTCAGTTTTTCCCTTCAACCGCTTTCCAGGCCAGGACATTCTGTTGTCTCCAGAAATGCGGTCTACCGGCGAAGTCATGGGGCTCGATGAAGATTTGGGTATCGCCTATGCCAAAGCCCAGATGGCGGCGGGATCGCCCTTGCCCCTGAAGGGAAAAATTTTCCTGTCCGTGGCCAGTCACCACAAGGATAAGGTCGCCGAGGTTGCCAAGCTTTTCCTCGACCTGGGTTTTGAATTGGTTGCCACCAGCGGAACCGCCACCGTGCTGGAGAAGGCTGGTCTCAAGGTTCAGCGGGTCTTAAAAGTACTCGAAGGACGCCCAAACATTGTTGATCATTTAAAGAACAAAGAGATTCAGATGGTGATCAACACCCCCAGCGGAGCAGTTCCGCGAGAGGATGAGGTCAAGATTCGAACGACCGCTGTGATGACCGGGACCCCGATCATGACGACGCTCAGCGGAGCCCGGGCCGTGGCCATGGGGATTCAGGCGCTCCAGAAATCTGGCTTTCAGGTTCGCACGGTTCAGGAATACCACTGACACGCCCTTGGACTTCGAACCCATCTGTCGATTACTTTCTATGATTTTATCTATCTGGCGCAGGCGGGTGAGGCTGACGGTCTTGGCGTTCGTTCTGGGCTTCGGGGTTTGCCGAGCTGAGGGCCTCGACGGGAGGACACGAGATGCCTCGGTTAGTCCCATGCGGCAACTGATTGAGAATTACACCGCCGATAGTGAGAACATCGGTCGATTCATGTCGGTGGATATTTCCCCGGCGCGATTGGATCGGCTGGATCGGTTCTTGCACGAAAGTCAGTCACGGTTGGAACAAACTGACTTCGGTGCTTTGACGCTCAACGGCCAGATAGACTATCTGCTCCTGCGCAATCGACTGAAATGGCAGCTTCGGGAGTTGGCCCACGAACGTCATCGCATTGCCGAGGCGTCGCCGCTCCTGCCCTATTTGGGTACTGTCCTCGCGCTTGATGACGAAAAGAGGATGATGAAGCCATTGGTTTCAGCCGACGCCGCCCGGCGGGTATCGCAATTGGTGGTCGATGCCCATCGGTTCCGCACCAATCTTGAAACTAGAATCGACGATAAAGCAAAAGCCGCCGAGTTGCCCGGCAGTGTGATTGCCCGACGTGCATGGAAGGAGCTGGAGGATGCCCGACGGAGTTTTCGCGACTGGCATGACTTTTACTCCGGATACCATCCTGACTTTGCCTGGTGGGTGGAAGAGGCCTGGCAGAAGGCCAATAAGGAGTTGGAAGAGAACAGTCAGCTCCTGAGGAAAAAATTGATGGGCGTGAAAGACGAAGAGGATGAACCCTTAATCGGCGACCCAATTGGTCGCGAGGCCCTCCTCGAGTCGCTGGAAGCGGAAGGGATCGTCTATACACCGGAGGAATTGATTGAGATCGCCAATCATGAATTTGCCTGGTGTGAGGAACAAATGCGCCAGGTCACGAAGGAGCTGGGTGTGGCAGATTGGAAGGCGGCCATCGCCAAAGTCAGTGAAATCCGTGCCGCACCGGGGGGCCAACCGGCTGCGATCAAGGCGTTGGCGGACGAGGCCACCGAGTTTGTGGAGTCGCGCGGATTGGTAACAGTTCCCCCGCTTTGCAAGGAAACCTGGCGGATGGAAATGATGAGTCCCGCCCGGCAAAAGGTGAACCCCTACTTTACGGGTGGCGAGGTTATCTCGGTTTCGTATCCGACCGACAGCATGAGTTATGAAGACAAACTGATGGGAATGCGGGGCAATAATGCACACTTCAGCCATGCCACCGTACATCATGAGCTGATCCCCGGTCACTGGCTTCAGGGATTTATGGCGGCCCGATATCAGACCCACCGGACTGCGTTTGGGACTCCATTTCTTATCGAGGGTTGGGCTCTTTATTGGGAGATGCTGCTCTGGGACCTTCATTTTGCCAGATCCCCGGAGGACAAGGTGGGGATGCTTTTCTGGCGTTCGCACCGGTGTGCTCGGATTATCTTCTCCTTGAAGTATCATCTGGGCCAGATGACCGCTCCGGAAGCTGTTAATTTCCTCGTGGACCGAGTCGGCCATGAACGGCGAAACGCAACCGCCGAGGTTCGCCGGTCCATTGCCGGCGATTATAGTCCACTGTACCAAGCGGCCTATATGCTGGGCGGATTACAGCTCCGATCGCTGCGTCAGGAAATCAACGGAACCATGACGGACCGGGAATTTCACGATGCCGTTCTACGGGAAAACGCCATTCCGATCGATCTCATTCGCGCAAGCTTAATGCAAAAACCCCTGACCCGGGATTATACCCCCTCCTGGCGTTTTTATCCTCTCGAACCCAAGCCGTCCAAACAGTAGGGCCGCCCGGTTAAAACGGACATGCAAACATTGCCACAAACTCGGGGTTGTTTTGTCTGTGGGGTGCACAATCAAGTTGGGTTTAAGCTGGAACTGACTGAAGATCAGCAGCGGGTCGAAAGTCAGTTTCAGTTTAGAGCCGAGCATTGCGGCTTTCCAGCGGTTGTCCACGGGGGCTTGATTACGACGATTTTGGACGAAACCATGGCGTGGACCGTGGGGGTGTGCGCCAAAAAATTTGCCTATTGCGCTGAACTCACGGTTCGTTTCTTTCGACCGATTGCGCCGGGAACCGACTTGGTCGCGCGCGGGGAGATGGTCGAGAACAAGAGAGGCCGGTTGTTCCTTGTCCGGGCGGAAATCGTCAATTTACACGGGGACCTGATGGCTGAAGCCAGCGGGAAGTTTTTGCCGCTTCCTGAGGAAGGTCAGCAAGCCATGCGGGCGGAATTCATCCAGGATCCAACCGCGATATTGGGTCCGGAGCGCTGCGGGTAATGTTCGCCGCCCGGAAATCGTACTTTTTGGCCTGTCAACGGGAGATCTTTCAAGAAAAGTGAGGAATTCCGGGGAAGTCGATTGACCTTGGCGTCGTTCATGCTTGAAATCAGGTAAATGGTTGTTGCTTACCGTCGGTTTGCCTTCCGATATTCCACCGTTACGCTGAGTGTCCTCACCCTGCTTTGCCAGTTTCTGCCGGCCTTGGGCGCTTCCGCCCTAAGAAAACTTCCGGGCCATGTTCCCGAGGTGGTTCAACAAATCCCTTCCATCGGTCGTTTGGATCCTTCTCAAACGATTCACCTGGCCATCAGTCTTCCGGTCCGCAATCCCGATCAGCTCCAGCAGCAGCTCTCCGATCTTTATGACCCGGCCAGTTCCCAATTTCACCACTACCTGACGCCTCAAGAGTTTACCGATCGTTTTGGCCCCACGGGACAGGACTATCAAGCGGTGAAAGACTTTGTCGAAAGCCAGGGGCTTCAGGTAACCAGTGAGCATGGCAATCGAATGCTGCTGGGAGTCAATGGGTCCGTTGCCAATGTGGAGACAGCATTTCACGTGAACCTGCGAACCTATCAGCATCCGTCTGAAGCTCGGACTTTTTTTGCCCCGGATACCGAGCCGTTGGTGCCCTCAGCGGTTCCCGTGCTGGATATTTCTGGCCTAAACAACTATTCCCTTCCGAAACCGAAGGGGCTGCATCGCCTCTCCACCGATTCCAAGCATCCCGCCCTTGGTTCAGGACCTGACGGCGGAGACTATGCCGCCAAAGACATTCAGGCCGCTTACGCACCGGGTGTTACCTGGACTGGAAATGGTCAGTCCGTTGGCCTATTTGAATTTGATGGGTTTTACCCGGGAGATATCGCCCAATATCGCCAGAAGACAGGATTGGCCAATGTTCCAGTTCGGACGGTGCCCGTGGGTGGATATCCTGGTCTACCAACGCCGGGTACGAACAGTGGGAATGCCGAGGTGGCGTTAGACATTGAGATGGCCATGGCCATGGCCCCGGGGTTGTCTCAGATCGTCGTCTATGAGGCAGACCCTACGAATGGGGTGGCCAATGAGATGTTGAGTCGCATCGTGATGGATAATTCCTGCGCTCAGATTAGTTGCTCTTGGACATTTGGCTCCGCTCCCAGCGCTTCAACCGACCAACTTTTCCAGCAAATGGTGGCCCAGGGTCAGTCATTCATCAACGCTTCCGGAGACAGCGGTTCCTATTATGGAACCTCCATCCCCGTGCCCGACGATAGTCCCTATAACACGATTGTTGGGGGGACCACTTTGAACACCACCGGTCCGAAAGGGAAATACCTGTCGGAAACCGTTTGGAATGCCGGGGGGGGCGCAGCCAGTTCCGGTGGAGTCAGCCAAAACTATCTGATTCCAACATGGCAGCAGGGAATTCCGATGACGTCCAATCGGGGTTCCACGTCCCATCGAAACGTCCCCGATGTGGCCCTCTTGGCCGACAATGTCTTTATTGTGGCGGATAATGGGCAGAATGAAACCATTACCGGAACAAGTGCTGCTGCTCCTCTTTGGGCCGGTGTCGCTGCCTTGGCCAACCAAGCTGCTGCGTCGCTCGGTCAACCGCGCGTCGGTTTCCTGAATCCAGCCCTTTATGCCCTCTATAAAGGAGGGAGTCGTTCAACCTATTTCAGGGATATTACCTCCGGAAACAATATTGTCCCTGGATCGGGTTCATCCTACTCGGCAGTTGTAGGGTATGATCTCTGCACAGGAATCGGCACACCCGTGGTAGGGGCCTTGGTGGCGAAATTGGCCATCACCGACCCGCTTGGAATTACTCCTGGGACTGGGTTTGACGCTTATGGTCCACCGGGAGGGCCCTACAATGTCACATCCCAATCGTTTCATCTGACCAATGATGCGAATTCATCGCTATCATGGTCGTTGGGTGGCGTTCCCAATTGGCTCACCGTTTCTGCAGTCAATGGAAGCTTTGCCCAACCTGGCGTTGGGACGACCATTCGTGTTGCAGTGAATGATTTGTCCTCGGCGTTGCCAACAGGGGTAACGACCGCCAGCTTGCAGTTTACCAATCTCATTTCAGGTTCAGTTCAGACGAGGACCATTTCCGTTCATGTGGGTCAGGACTTGGTCCAGAATGGGGGATTTGAAACCGGAGACTTCTCCGATTGGCTGCTGGCTGGCTACACGGCAGATACCTACAGTTTTGTGGATGATGGGACGGTTATTACCGGCCTTGTGCCCCATAGTGGTTCGTGGGCGGCGACTCTTGGTCAGAATTTCGCCGAAACCAAGGCACTCGGATCACTTTCCCAGACGCTTCCGACGACCGCTGGCGAACTGTACCAAATTGCATTCTGGTTGAGTTCCATGGGCGATTCCACCGGAGCGACCGTTCCCAATCAGTTTCATGTCCTTTGGGACAGTATCCCCCTCTACGATGTGACCAATGCGCTTGTCTTTGATTGGACCTACTACCAATTTGTCGCCTCTGCGCCGTCGTCCGGAACGACCTTGGCCTTCCGCTTTACCGACGACCCCGGAAATTGGGCTTTGGATGATGTGGCCGTTACTCCAGTCCCAGTACCTATCCTCCAAGCTGTAACTGGCCTGCAAGGAAGCATTCGATTGAATTGGTCGACTGTGGCAGGTTTGCATTATCAGGTTGAGTCTACTCCTACCCTCAGTAGTCCGAACTGGACTTCGGTAGGAGCACCCATCTTATCAAACGGAACGGCATCAACCTATTCAGGTAAGCTGGACGGCGGTTCTCAATCGTTCTACCGGGTGGTTGCCATTCCCTAGTTTCGTAGGCGTCGCTCATAAGTCGACGCCTAATTTACCGAGACGGTTGCCAGATTTGACCTACACAAAGCCCAGATTTTGCGTGGCAAAATTGCCAATATTGGGAAACACTGCCGACATCTGTCCGGTCGGCACTCCTAGCCACGAAGCCATTGTCGCCCCAAATTGATCGACCGACGAACTGGGAATGAGGGCACCCCGGGACCCGGAGTCATCGGGACCGCCCAGAGATAGGTCGGGGAACCGACCATAGACCGTGCCGCCTTTGACCGCTCCCCCGACAACGAGATGATGATTTCCCCATCCGTGGTCGGTACCTGAATGTCGCAGACCTCTCTCCCGGCGGCACCATGACACTGCAGGCTTGGACACTCACCCTGAGCGGGTTTACCAGCGTACCAGAACCGTCCGGATCCGTATCAGTCGTCGGCCTTTGCCTCGGCCTGTTTGCCCTCATAGCTCGCAAGAAAAAGCGGAGACTGTCCCAGTGCGCCCTCCAACATTAGTTCTTATCCCGAGTTCTTTCACGATCCATCTTGGCAGTGGCCTTGGCGAGTTCGAGCCAAAGACTCCCTCCCGAAATGCCATCGATTTCAGCCGCGCTCCTACAACCCTATGTCGATCGGCAAGAGTTGGTCGGGGCGGTGGCGGTGGTATGAGGCCCCGGCGGGTTGTTGTCGGTTGCTGCGTTCGGATTCGCCGATAATAACATTGGGCCAGCCCATCTCAACCGAAGGATTCCGCCTGGGCGGGCGATTCGTGCCCTCGCGATTCAAGAGAAAGTCCGTCGTGTTTGAGCTATCGGCATTTCAGCAAACTCGCTACTCATTCTGGAAATGCCGCGATTCACCGAACACTCAGGCCACCGCTCGACAAATGCGAATCGCCTTGGCGATTTTCGTCGAGCGCAGTCTATCGCCTTCCTCCTGATGCTTGCCTCGCTCCTCTCGGTCGGATGCAGTCACATCACCCCGTTCAGCGATGAGAACCAGACATCTGTGAACCACGTAGGCATCGCCGGAACCAATCGTTATGAGACCCCGACCGGCCAACTTCTGACCCCGGCGGGCCTCCAAGTGGAACTTCCCGGCATGCGCCCGCAAGTCCTGGCGCTGAGCCCGGACCAACACCTCCTTGTGACCGCAGGAAAGCAAAACAGCTTGGTTGTAATTGACCCCGTTATTGGGCAAATCCTCCAAAAATGCAGCCTCAAAACCACGACCAACGGAACCACCTCTCCTGCCGTGGAAATTGGTTTGACCGGTCTCGTGTTTTCCCCGGACGGTCATCAACTCTTTGTCTCGACCGCCGATGGCTCGGTGCGCGTATTCGCCATTCAAGGAACGAACATTTCGGCCGTCGCCGCCAAATTCACACTGCCTCCATTTGCCAACAACAAGATGGATGTTCCTGCCGGGCTCGCAGTTTCTGCTGATAATCGCCGCCTCTATATCGTCGGCAATATTGGCAATCGATTGCTCGAATTCGACGCCGATACGGGTGTTCTACTGCGTTCATGGCCAACCGGCGTTTCTCCAATGGATGTGGCGCTCGTAGGTGACAAGGCCTTTGTCGTCAATCTCGGGGGACCCATTCCTGAAGCCACCGATCTTTCCGCTGTGGCCGGACGCGATTCATCCGTCCGGGTCGACCCCGTTCGCTTTATCGCCGCCGCCGGGTCCGTCTCCGTCATCGATTTGAAGGCCGGACTGACCCGAAAGGAAATTCCCGTTGAGCTTCACCCCTCCGCCATTTCCGTTTCACCTGACCAAAAGTTCGTCGTTGTGGCCAATTCCGGCAGTGACGCCTTGAGTGTCATCGACGCTCAATCCGACCAGATTGTTGAACGCATTTCGGTGCACCAGGATCCGGGAGATCCGTTTGGGGCTCAACCCAATGCACTAACCTTTGATACAACCGGTAAACATCTCTTCGTCTGCAACGGAACTCAGAATGCCGTCGCCGTCTTATCCTTTAGTCCCCAAAACAAGCACTCCCGGCTTTTGGGCCTTATTCCCGTTGGATGGTTTCCAGGAGCCGTTGCATTCCACTCAGGGTCCAAGAAACTGTGCGTCGCCAATATTAAAGGACTGGGAGCCATCAAACGCTTCGCGCCCGGCGAAGAGGTTAAGCTCAATAGCCACACCTTCCACGGGGCCGTTTCGCTCGTGCCGATGCCGAATCATCGCGGACTCCGATCGATGACCCAAGTCGCTATCTGGAACCTTCGCTATCCCAAACTGCTCGAAGCCAAACTCCCGCCGCGGGCCAACCAACCGGCGACACCAGTTCCCGAACGCGTCGGGGAATCCAGCCTGTTCAAACACATCGTCTATATCATTAAGGAAAACCGATCGTATGACCAAGTGCTGGGTGATATGCCTCAAGGCAACGGCAATCCCAAACTGTGCACCTTTGGTGAATCCAACACCCCCAATCAGCACAAGCTCGCCCGCGAATTCGTCTTGCTCGACAATACCTACTGCTCCGGCGTGCAAAGCGCCGATGGCCATCAGTGGACGGATAGCGGGCTGGCCAACGAATACACCGAGCGCCAATTGACCGCCGGCTACCCGCGCAGCTATTCCGGCGGCAAGGGAGCCGATGCCGTCGACGCCCTCTCCTGGGCCTCCTCGGGATTTATCTGGGACAACGCGTTGGCCCACGGAAAGACCTTCCGCAACTACGGGGAATGGATGTTGACCGACGCCCAGTGGGGAGATAAGTCGGGGCATAAGGGCGATCCAGAATGGCTCGATTTCTGGCACGACTACCAAGCTCACGGAAGCGATACCGCGATTAAGTCGACGCCCTCCATAGAATCTCTTCGCAAGTGCAGCAATCCCAATACCGTTGGATGGGACCTGCGGGTGCCTGATGTCGCCCGTGCTGCCGAGTTCATCCGGGAGCTCCACCGGTTCGAAAGCGAGGGGAACTTCCCCGAGCTTACTCTGATCTTCCTCCCCAACGACCACACTGGTGGAACCCGGGAAAAATTCCCAACTCCACGCGCCCAAATCGCCGACAACGATCTGGCCTTGGGCCAAATCGTAGAGGCTCTTAGCCACAGTAAATTCTGGCCGGAAACCTGCCTCTTTGCCATCGAGGACGACGCTCAGGCGGGCTGGGACCATGTCAGTGGCTACCGCACGACCTGCTATCTCGCCAGTCCCTACACCAAACGGGCCGAAACCATTCACGCCCAGTACAACCATCTAAGCATCCTGCGGACCATCGAACTCATCCTCGGCCTACCCCCGATGAATCAACTCGATGCCACCGCGACTCCGATGACCGACTGTTTCAATTCGACACCCGATTTCACTCCCTTCGCCAGCGTCCCCAATCAGGTTCCCCTTGATGAGATAAATCCGTCTCCGAAACGCATCACCAATTCGATTCTTCGGAAAGACGCCATCAACTCAGGTGCTTTGGCATTGGAAGAAGAAGACCAATGCCCTGCCGACCTGCTCAACCAAATCCTCTGGCGCTCTGTCAAAGGACCTGATGAACCGTATCCCAACTCTCCGACCTCGATTTCCATGAAATGATAGCGGTTTTCCCCTGGCGAAAGAGTCATCGGAACCGAGGAGCCCTGGACACGCTTAAAGTTTGCAATCCTTGTTTTTCTGAAACTGCGTTTATCGGTGTGAATTTGTGGTTATACCGTTTCAGTCTTGTCCGGTCCTTTGGTGCGTCCCGCGTGCATTTCACGACGCCCCACGAGTCTGTACCGATTTCACCGAATCCTTGACTTGCGGATTCACGGGCAGAGGCGGTGCACTACGCAATGATAGGTAAAGCCAGGTTTCAAAGGGACGAAGTAGCGGAAACAGAACGTGAAACGGGGAATAGATCAACCGAAGCCGTACAATTGACAAAAACATGACTAGCGAGGTGCGGAAATAGCGGACCTTCGACCCGATGTGATCGGTCCATTCGACCGGTACTTCTCGCAACTTGAACCCTGCTTTCTTTAGGGAATAGAGCAGATTGACATCAAAGGCCATATCCGAGATTTGCAGCATGGGAAGGACGTGTCTCGCCGCGGACACACGCATGACCTTGGCACCGCATTGGGTATCATGAATGTTCAGGCGTAGAAGCCCTTGGACAATGATATGAAAAACCCGGCTCGCGAGCATCCGATGGCTGGGCTGTGATTGGTTGATCACTGAGCCAGGCATGCGCCGGGAGCCGACCACGCAATCAACCCCGTCGATGTGCTCAACCATGTTCAGGATCGATATCGGCTCGGTTGATCCGTCGGCATCGGTATAGCCGATATAATCATAGCCTTGGTCCAACTTGAGGCCTTCAATGAGCGCCCCTCCTTTTCCAATCGGCGCGGGAAAAACCACCCAGCGAATCGAAGGAAAGCTCTTCGCTGCCTCCTGCACCACCCCCAGAGTCCCGTCGCGGCAACCGTTCAGGACCACCAGTAGCTGATGTTCGCCCGAATAGTTGTCGCGGAAGCACTCTGCATATTTGCGCAGCATTGGGCCAATCCGATTCTCCTCGTTGTAGGCAGGGATCAGTATCAGTAATCGGGCAGTCGGCATAGCTTCGGCATAACTCTTTCCGCTGCAACGCCCTGATGCAACATTGAAAATGCCCCGTTGCAATCAGCGACGATCACGGGATGTCCGCCAGGTCTTGGATTGCACCAGTCCTCCGGCGCTTTGGAAACAGCCGTGAATTGAACGGTGCCAATCGAATGGAGGAGCCCGTTCGCTAAACTCCTGAACGAGACCCGCCGCCAGGCGAAATACCCGAGACGGCAAAAAAAGAAGAACTAGACAAATTCTCCCTCGACCCGCGTCCTCTGTCCAAACACGCCATGCCTACTCAGGAGCTAGAACGCCTCTACGACGCCCACGCGTCCTCCTTGTTTGCGTTCTTGTTGAACCTGACCCGCGACGAAGCGGACACTCGCGACCTACTCCAGGATATCTTTGCGCGTCTCGTCTCCCGTCCGGGATTGCTAGATGCGGTCCGCGACGAACGCGGGTTCTTGATTCGCATGGCAAACAATCTGGCCTTGGACAGTTTTCGCCGACGGGAAACCCGCTCATTGGCCCAGGCTCATCTGGCCGTTGAATGCATTGACCTGTTTGTCAATAGCAGTGACCCGGATGAAGCCGCCTTTCGGTGTGAACTGGCCTCCGCACTCGGTGAATTGCCTGCGGAACAACGAGCCGTGGTACACCTAAAATTGTGGGAGGGGTTGACCTTCGAGGCAATCGCCTCGGCTTTGGAGATACCGCTCAATACAGCCGCAAGCCGTTATCGCTACGGACTAGACAAACTTCGGGGACAATTGCGTCCCCTCTATGACGAAATTCGATCCCGCTGATTTCATGACCATGAACAATTCTTCTCCGGAAGGTCCGAACGACCGTTTTGAAGCCCGACTGGGCCGTCACCCGCTTCGCAGCGTGCCCGCGAATTGGAAACACGATATTCTCCGTTCGGCTGTCCAAGCCGCTCCAGCGCAACGCATTCAGCGATCAGCGAAGTCCGCCTTTTCGTTGAACGTAGGCGCGGAATGGCGATGGCTCCTGGGACTTTGGTCGGCCTCGATCGCAGCCTTGGCCTTGCTTGGCGTTCCTTCCGGCCAGTCTTCCAAGCCGACCCTCGTTCCCGTTGGGAACCTCTGGTCGATTTATCAGATTCATCGTCCCGAGGTCCTCCGTTTAGCCGCCTTGTCGGACGGAGATATCCCAGAGCCCGCCAACCCACCACCTGCGTTCGTGCCGCGTCCTCATTCAGCCTTGCGCCGTTCTTCAACCAACTGCCTGGGTTGAACCACCAAAATCTTTTGCCTCAGCGATGCCCCTATGAACCTGCAAAACTACCTTCTGCGCCGAGCTGGAAACCGATCAACCTGGTTATGGGTGCCCCAATGGCGAATTCGCCCGGAACAGCATTACTCCTGGCTCCGGCTGCTGGGGTTTATCTCCCTCCGCACCATTGCGGCCTACGTGTTGGCGGAAGCGTTGTTTATTGCCATCGCCATCGTTGCCACTTCTAACGAACCAACAGGTCAGGTCTCCCTCTGGTCGTCAATCGTGGACTTTCCACTCCATTGGCTGGCTACGCCCATTGCTGAATTTGTCGCCCTACAAGCGTTCGCCCAGGGAATCATGACCCGCCCCGCCTGGAATCGGAGAGCCTCGCTACTGGCAACCGCCAGTGAACCCGAGGCGTCTGTTTTGACCGCCCAGTCACCGATTTCCCCCGCGAGTGTCATCCTCGGATTCTTATACTTTCTACTGATCAGTGC
The DNA here is from genome assembly GCA_903835555.1 of uncultured Verrucomicrobiota bacterium. Lineage (GTDB taxonomy): Bacteria > Verrucomicrobiota > Verrucomicrobiia > Limisphaerales > UBA9464 > CAILNN01. The sequence goes on along the minus strand of CAILNN010000219.1, from coordinate 4,278 downwards.
TTGCACGCCACTGGTCCTATTTCATGCGGTCGAGGATTTTCGCGGGATCACCGCCTACCAAGCACGTCGTGCCGAATTAATCGCGTCCGGGGAACGACTGGGCCTGTCCGAATTGATCGGCCCGAAACCGCGCGATGAAGACAATTTTTTCGCCACCCCGTTCTGGAAACAGTTTGAATACGAGCGCGTGCCGACCAATGGGCCAAGCGGGTATACGACGCAGTGGAGAAATATGAACGGAGCTGAGTTTCCATATAAAACAAATTTTACTCTACCGGAATTGCCCGAAATCAAGAAACCCGCCCAAACTGATTTACCCAGCCTTCCCACATCCACCGATGGTCGAATCAAACTTGCCGACTGGGCCGCGGCATTCCGCCAAGCTGCTACCAATCCCCCGCCAGCTCACAGTGGGCGGCCTGGTTTATCCTTCCCTTTGCCCCCTAAACCGGGCAAGCCAGCCGATGATGTCCTCCTCGCTCTATCCAAATTCGACTCTACGTTGGCTGAGTTTTCCGAGGCGTCGAGTCGCCCTAAGAATTATTATCCCACTCACTTTGAAGAGGGTTTCTCGACGCTGCTTCCCAATCTTGCCGCTTTCAAATCGACAGCTCGTATCTTCCAACTCCGGGCAGCTGCCCGCCTGGAAACGGGCAATTCAAGTGGGGCTTTGGAAGATATCCGTATGATTTTTCGCTTCGGCGAATCGATTCAAGATGAACCACTCCTGATCACTCAATTGGTGCGGATTGCCATCGAGAATATTGGATTCAAAACGCTTTGGATCGGACTCGTAGATCACCGGTGGTCAGATAATCAATTGGTCGAACTTCAACGCGTGATACAAAATCGCCAATTTGGACCCGCATTGGTCCAATCATTGGAAGGCGAGCGCGCCATTGCCATTGAGACTCTCGATCGGGCGTTAATCGGGCCTGGTCAACTCCTGGTCGACCTTTCTCCGTTGGTAAGTCTTGGAAACGGGGATGGGGCGGATTCGTTCTTTTCCAGTGTTTCCAGTCCCACCCTGTTCAAGCCCAGTATGTTGCTGGTTCCTGCAGGCTGGTTTCGCCGTAGCCAACTTTCTCTGCTAAACGGCTATCAACGCCTCTTGGTAAAGGCACGCCAGGAGCTAAGTCCAACAAACTCAGGATACCGCTTTGCCGTGAAAGCTGGAGATACATCGACAAATGTAACTTCAATTCAGCGCTCGTTCGGGCCGTTTGATATCCTGATGAATATGCTGTTGCCGGCGTTGGACCGAGCAACGCTCAAGGCGGCGGCGGCGGAGACGATCGCCCGCCTCGCCACAACCGCCTGCGCCTTGGAACGATTCCACCTCGCCCATGGCGAATTCCCCACGACGTTGGCCGAATTGGCACCGCAATATATCGCGGTCGTCCCCGTGGACTATATGACCGGTGAGCCGCTGCACTATCAACGAACTGACGACGGATTGTTCCGACTCTGGAGTGTCGGAAACGACGGCAAGGACGATGGCGGTGTTTATCAATTACCCGACAAGCGGATGGGTTCAAGTGCTTTTGGCCCCACGCTCGATATCCCGTGGCCCAGCCCCATCGCCAGCACGGAGAAGCGTATATTTTAATGTGGTTAATACAAAAAAGCGCTACGAGGTGGGAAGAAAACCAGCCTTAGTATTCCCGACCTCGCTTTTTTTTGGAGCTACAACAGTCCCAGGCGCTTCCCGAGTGATAAAGCAAGAAGATGTCCGCCAGGTCTTGGACTGCGCCAGTCCTCTGGCGCTTTGGAAACGGACGTGAAATGGATAGCGACCGAGGATCACTGGGGTGCTTTTCAGGTGGCGAGGCAAAAAACGGTAGAGGACAACCGCATTCCAAGACGCTGCCGCGCATTATCCAGGTATAGGAGGTCCGCAAGCCCTTCGGTGCTTTGACAGCATGTGAGCTTGCACCTTTCCAAGGAGTCGTTTGAACAACTCCCGAAGGCCATCCTCTTCCAACCTCTGAACTACCCCGTCCGCCCAAACTTTTTTTCAAGCTCCCGCCAACTCATCTCAATGAGTGTTGGGCGTCCATGCGGGCAGGTGTAAGGCATGACGCACTGGCGCAGGTCTTCGGCCAACTGTTCCAGCTCCCGGGGTGCCAGGGCATCATTGGCCTTCACCGCATGTCGGCAGACCGTCTTGGCGACCACGTCCTCACCCAGCCTCAGATTATTGACCTGGCTCCCCGCAGCCTTGAGTTGATCGATCAATTCAAAGATGAATTGCCGGGGTTGCCCCGTCTTGACAAATGGCGGCAACGCGTCGAGCAGGAAAGTTCGCTCCCCAAATTCCCTTAATCCGACTCCAAGCCTGGATAAGACCTGGAGATGTCGACGCAAGAACTCGGCATCGCGGGGTGCCAACTCAACTGTTTCGGGAAGAAGCAGCTTCTGGGATGGCCCTGCCTCTGTACGTTCCATTCGGCTCAGCATTTGCTCAAAAAGGACGCGTTCATGGGCCGCATGCTGGTCCATCAAGACCATGCCCCGGTCCGATTCAAAAACCACATAGAGACGTCCAATGACGCCAATCATCCGAAGACGCACGCGCAGCAGCGGCAGCGGTTCGGGCGGCGGAGCCACAGTCGGAACCTCATCTGGACTGCTTCGTTGGACTGGAACTGGGGGCGGCGATTCCGCAGGAGCAACGGAAGGCTGGACCGGTGCCTGGGAAGGCGTTGGCAACAATTCAATCGAAGCTGGAGCCGGTGCAGGGAAGGGGACCGATCGCGATGGGGTGGCGATGGGAGAAGTCCCTGCGGTGGGCGGGCTCCAAAGTTTGAAGCTGGATTGATTCGACGCAACCGGTGCAGGTGTTGCTGACACAGACGCCAAGTCAGGAGGCGGAGCCTGGGTGGGGGAGAGCTGATGAAATTGATGAAGACTTTCCCGCACCGCCTGGCTCACCAAGCGTCGTACCCGCGATTCATCGCGAAACTTCACCTCGCGCTTTTGCGGGTGAATGTTGACATCCACCTGCGCTGGGTCGATTTCCAGAAAAAGGCAACAAACCGGGTATTGCCCCTTCATCAACGCCGTGTGATATCCCTCCGTCAAGGCGAAGTTGAGTCCCCGGTTATCAATTGGGCGTTGGTTGACGAACAGATGCTGGCTATCCCGGGTGGAACGACTGGTGCCCGGTTTGCCAATCAACCCCCAGAGGCGGAGTTGATCGGGCTCGACCGTCGGACGGTCATTTACTTCCAAGCTGGACGCCTCCTCCGGACCAACCTCCTGGAAAGCCGATTGATGGGAATCCAGGTCGGCACAAAAATCGATGGGCAAGAGGTCTGCATCGGCTCCATGGATTTGGCGAAAACGCTCACGCAGTGCCGGAATCCGATCGGCCTCGGTCTCACAACGCTGAGCGGGGAACTGCCAGAGAACCCGTCCGTCATTCACCAGCGTAAGCGCCACCTGGGGATGGGCCATGGCCATGAGCCCCACATAATGCTGGATATGGGCGCGTTCCGTTTCTTCCGACCGGAGGAACTTACGCCGGGCGGGTAAATTGAAGAACAGTTGTCGGACCTCGATGGCCGTTCCCGGAGGTCCGGCGGCCACCTTGACATCCATAATTTTGCCGCCTTGAATGAGAATCTGGGTGGCCTCTCCCGTTGTCTCGTCATGTTCCCGCGTAGTCAGTGAAAACCGGCTGACACTGGCGATACTGGGGATCGCTTCACCACGAAATCCCATGGAACGTATCGAGTCCAAATCCTCTGCGCGCCGAATCTTACTGGTGGCATGCCGTTCCAGGCAGAGCAGGGCATCATCCCGGCTCATGCCGCAGCCATCATCCGTGACCCGAATCAAAGCCCGCCCACCCGCGCCGATCTCGATCAAAATGCGGGTGGCCCCTGCATCCAGGGAATTCTCGACAAGTTCCTTGACCACGCTGGCCGGGCGTTCGACGACTTCGCCAGCGGCGATTTGGTTGGCAACCTGCTCAGGCAGCAGGTGAATCCGATTCACTCGCGCAGTCTAGAGCCTTCATTCGGGGAGAGATAGACGAAATTCCCGGCGCTTATCGTGAGTGCCACCGCCCATTCCCAAGCTATAGAGGAAGGGGATGTCCGCCAAGTCTTGGAGTGCGCCAGCCATTCGGCGTTTAGGCCGTGTTTTCAAAATGCATTTGCCTATCTGCTGGCCAAAACAGGCGGGGGCTTCGTTGCTCCTCGGTCACGTATTTCGTCGCAATATGCTCCCTCGTCGCGCCTCGCCCCCGCCTGTTTTGGCTGGCGCATATAG
>CAILNN010000218.1 GCA_903835555.1 uncultured Verrucomicrobiota bacterium | reverse complement strand
TTGGGCTTCAATCTCAGCAGTCCAGCTCAAATCCATCTCGGTACCCTTCACGCGGGCACGCAGGAACAGGCGAATCGTTTCAGGCCCGATGAATGATTCCACTGCTTCCATTTGAGGCGGAAACGTCGCCCACTCTCGGTCGCGCATGGCCGGATAAATGGCACGCACGATTTCGTGGCCGCAAAAACGAATCTCGCGAAGTGAACCCGTGTCCGTAGCAAGTTCAAATCCGAGCGGCCCAATGGAAAAACGCAGTAAGGATGAGCTCATGCGTCATCGAGCAACACCGAGATATCGCCGTGCGGCGGATAATTCGCCGAAGCGACGACGGCGAGGATTCTCGCCGGTCCATGGTCAATGGGGCGGTAAACATGCGGTACGGTGGCGTCGAAATACACGGCGTCACCCACCGTCAATTCGAGCTTTTGTCGGCCAAAGTGAAACGCGCAACGACCCTCCAGCACGTAATTGAATTCCTGCCCTTGATGGGTGTCTTTTCCCGCTCAACCCGGTTCAAATAGGCTTCAGACAGGCCAGAACGCCCAGCGACATCGCGTAATGTCAGGCCACTCTCCTCCCGGAGCGCTGCGAGTCGGCGCGCGACATGAATCTCGGCCGTGCCGGGTGATCGGGACACCGGTTTCCGGGACACCGGTTTCGCAGTTTTCAGCGGAGGCATTTAGCTGACGTATAGAATAAATATTGCATAGGTGTCAAGCCTCGAGAACGCCGATCAGTGGGGAATGAATTCACTTTCCATCCCAGCGGCATTCCACCCCTTTCTCCCTTTTGCTGGTCGTAGGAAACCAATTGTTCCGCGCTCGCCATGGCAATCCAAATCGGGTGGGCGGACATCATCTTTGTGATGGAGAAATCGCACGCCAACCGGCTTTGCGGGCGCTTTCCTGAAGCCATGGATGGAAAGAACGTCGTGGCCTTACACATCCCCGACGACTACACCTACATGCAATCTGAACTTGTGGATGAACTGCGGGCGAAGGTGTCCGGCCACCTCGGAACCTACCTCAATTAACTGGAATGAGAACTCGGTTGTACCGCCCTCCGAAGCAAGAAACGGGCGTTGACCGTCAGTGACCTTCAAGTGGAACGGGAAACGGGACGTCGTAGGGCGTCAGTCCACGATTTCCATCGTTTCCGGGTGACCTGGATTATCGTAGCACTCGCAGCCGGGGTACCCCTCCAGGTCGTCCAACGGGTCACCGGGCATCGGACGACGGCGTTAGTTCTGAAGCACTACTTCCGCCCCGGTCGGGATGATTTACATTCGTCAACCAATAAACTGACTGATGAAGCGCAGATAGCCCTGCCTGCCGCCGGTGCGCCCGTGCCGCTCGACGGACTTAATCAGCTTTCGAAGGGCCTCAACAACCTCCGACACCTCGACGGGCGCAACATCGCCGGGGCCGGATGGCTCCGAACGGAACCGTCCCAGCCGAGCATCGCACATCGCCTTGACGGCCGCGTATGTATCCACCTCGAGTCCCCTCAGGGAGGGAGGTTTGGGAGTATGTCCGCGCAGTTCGTCCTTGAACCATTGAAACGACGCCTCGTATGCACGGAGCACAGCGGAATCAGGCATATCCGGGTTGGTGCGCCAGACTTGGATGACCACGAATTCCAAGTTTTGGAGTAGGTCGATATTGTCGACGGGGGGATTCATAGGCGTGCACTTATGGATTGAGTGGAGCACGAGGGTCGAGTACCTGCTGGATGCGAACCTGGAGCTCCTCTAGATGTATCTGTACCACCGAACGGGAACGGGAAACATCGGTTTTCCGGATAAGCTCCCGGATGGCTTCCAGCTCGGACCGTGCGTAGGCGGGCAGGTCCGAATTGACTGCGGAAGCCTTCAGGTAGGAGGAGAGAAGCTCTACGTAGGCGCGTTGAAGGTTCCTCCGGTAAAGATCAATATCCGCAGGAGCGACGGCCAGTTCGCGGAAAATGCCCTCGCGAAGATCACCGAAAAGCTTTGTCGGCGTGTAGGCGGCATTTGAACCGAGGTCCTCAGTCTGCTGTGTCGAGTCGACTCCCGGAATGGTATAACTGGAAGAAGCTTTCATGTTGTTGGGGAATCCCAGGGAATACCCGACCTCAGGGGCGACCACGAACCGAATCAGTTCGCCTTCCAGTTCATCGGGCAGCGGAAGCGTCTGAGCCCGAGCATCATTCGGTGAGGCTTGGACAAAGTACCAGTCGCGCACCAGCTTTTGGACATTGTGATACATGCGCACATCGGCGCTGAGGATTTCGCCGGTCCGCGGATCGTGAACCTGCGCGCCAAAGGCATTTTCGATATCCGACGGGAGCCAGCGGATGCTCGAAATGCGGGCGTCTTCCACATCCCAGTCCGGGTCTTCTCGGGGGTCGGGGGCATACTTGCCGATGATGGCATTGGTAAATCCCGCAGCGGCAAACGCCGGTGCCCAATCTTCAATCCCCGCTTTCACATAATTTTTCCATTTTTGGGGGACTTCCCGGGCCACGTACCAAACGGTCGGTTTGATTGGCTCTGAAATGGCAGACTCCGGATTTTTCTTTTCCAGACGCCAACGAAGAATGTACCGCACGTTGATATTGCGCAGTTCCCACCGAACCACCCGGTCCGTCACTGGCATCCCCGCGTAGGAATTGCCGGCGGTCGTCTCTGAAGTCTGGACCACCCAGAGCAGGTCGCTATCAAGAGCCTCGACCGGGATTTCGTAGAAAAGATTTTCATCCACTCGATGGACCCGGAAGAGGCCAATCTTGGTAACGGCGTCCTCGGTAATGGTCTCGTCGAATTTCTTGATTTTGGATTTTTTGGGTCCTGCGTCGTCGGGCTTTTTCTCACCGTCCTTCGGGGCCTCCGCCTTGGCGGTTCTGCGGGCTTATCTTCAGCAAATGCGGCGCTGACCGGCAGGAGCAGGCAACTCAGCAAGAGGATTCGGACCCACCCGAGGATCGGCAGTAGAAGCGGCGTCTCGCTGCCTGCCTTCAAGCACCTCAGCAGGAGAAATCGGGCCAACCCGAGGGACGAAAAGCGAAGGAACATACTCATCCGGTTAGACCCCATACTCTTGGATTTCAAGATAAAACCGATTGCAGCTCGGCAGTCCAGGATGTCATTTCGGCCAACGAGCCACCCAAGAACATGTTTCAAAAGCAAGGCAACGTCATCTTTTGGGGGCCAAAACCTGACCCTAGGCGTAGATGGGGCTCACCATCGCGGAAATCCGACTCGCGTTGGACAGGATTTCATTGCCTTGGAACGTCGTATGGGTAATTGGCTGGCACCCCTGGCCGGGGTGCTACGGATTTACGCGTCGGCGATCCGGTGATGTCGCTGCGCTCAATCACCGGCTATTGGCTTTGAAGCCTCCGGCTTCAGTCCGGGTCGGGCAGAGAATTGCGCAGGCTACCTAAACTCCTAAGTTCAAACGTCGAGCAGCGACTATCAAAGGACACGCATGCACCCTCACATTGAAAAGCACTTCACCGCCGGTGACGCCGTCCGCGATGTCGTTATCGGGATGTCCGACGGGCTTACGGTGCCGTTTGCCCTTGCCGCCGGG
>CAILNN010000217.1 GCA_903835555.1 uncultured Verrucomicrobiota bacterium | reverse complement strand
CTATATGCGCCAGCCAAAACAGGCGGGGGCGAGGCGCGACGAGGGAGCATATTGCGACGAAATACGTGACCGAGGAGCAACGAAGCCCCCGCCTGTTTTGGCCAGCAGATAGGCAAATGCATTTTGAAAACACGGCCTAAATCGAAAATCCACCAAAGCACGATATGAACCAATCCAATCCATCAGCAATCGACGTGAGTGATCTCGCTTGCGGCTACGGTGACAATGTCGTCTTGAAAGCCATTACGTTCTCAGTGGCATCACGCGAGATTCTCTTTATTATCGGATCCAGCGGCTGCGGAAAAAGCACGCTGCTTCGCTGTCTGATTGGACTTTCAGCCCCCTTTCACGGAGCCGTCACCTATTTTGGACGAAACTTCACCGGGTCCGATCCTTCGGAGCGCAGAGATATCCTCAAGACGTTCGGTGTTCTTTATCAAGGAAGTGCCCTATGGAGTTCGATGACCGTGGCGGAAAATATCTCCCTGCCGCTGGAAGTGCACACATCGCTTTCCCAAACCGATCGCGAAGCGGTAGTCGCCTATAAGCTCGGTGAGGTCGGATTGGCGGATGCAGCCGCACTTTATCCGTCGGAACTCAGCGGCGGAATGAAAAAGCGGGCAGCACTCGCTCGGGCACTTGCTTTGGACCCTGTGATTTTGTTTCTGGATGAACCGTCAGAAGGTCTGGACCCTATCACTTCGAGGGAAATCGACCAATTGATTGGTCAGGTGCGCGATACCACCCAGGTCACTATGGTCATCGTTTCTCATCAGCTTTCGAGCATTTATCGGTTGGCGGACCGCGTCCTAATGCTGGACCAGACGACGAAAGGTATCATCGCAGAAGGCCCTCCTGCGGCACTTGCCGCAACCAGCCCTGACTCGCGTGTACGGAATTTCCTAAATCAGGATGCTGCCGGGGCGGATGGCAAATCGAGTTTGGCACCCGCCATTTCATCTCTCCCATGAAACCAAGTCTCAATCCATTTCTCGTCGGCTCACTAGTTCTGGGAGTTCTGGCTCTCGCGTCCGGAACGATCCTGGCACTTCGTCCACTGAAATCTCTCCAAACCTCCGGTCGATTCATAGCCCGTTTCAACGAGTCCGTGCAGGGATTGGACGAAGGTAGCTCGGTTCGGCTTCAGGGTGTACGGGTCGGGCGCGTCGTCGCCATTCACGTTAACTACGACCCGGATTCACACCGTGCGCAGGCCGTGGTCATGGGAGAATTGGACCAGAACGTTATCCATGACCAGTCGGGACATCCCATCGCTCTGGCAAATCGGACGACGGTCGAACAATGGGTCGGAGAGGGGCTTCGCGCGAAGATTGATCTGGTGGGGATTACCGGATTGCAATTTGTCGCCCTCGAATTCGGACGCCATCCAGACGAGTTGGCCGCAGTTGAGCCGGGGACCTCAGAATATCCCATTATCCCTACTGTTCGCTCGGGTCTTTCGGAGTTGGTTGTTAATCTTTCTAGATCCGCCACGAACCTCGCGAATGTCAATTTTGTTGAACTATCCGTCGAACTGAAAAAATTGCTGTCTGTCGCGAACCGGCAAGCCGGTGAATTGGATTTGAAGACGATGGTGGCCCGGATTACCGCAGCGGCCACCTCGGTGGACGCCTTGGTTGGTTCCGATGATGCCAAAGGTTCTCTGGCAGCCGTAGGTGCCACCGCCCACAGCCTCCAACGATTGGCCGACAAACTTGCCGTACAGGCCGACCCCGCCCAGTCGGAAGTGCTTTCCTCCCTCCGGTCTTTTCACCAAATGACCGATGGAATTCGCGAACTCTTGCAGCCCGATTCCGGCCTATCCAGCGATGCCGCCTCGACCCTCCGGCGCCTGGGGGATGCCGCCGATTCTGTCGATCGGCTTGCCAGCTTCCTCGAACGGAATCCCAATGCATTGATCCTGGGTCGGACACGGACCCGCTCAAAATCCTCCCTAGAATGAAAAAACGAAACGAGTTCCCTGCCGGTTCCATCCGTTGGCAGTTTCCAATGGCTATCCTCTGCCTTGTCCTGTCCTGGGCCGGTTGTTCATGGGCGCAACCGAAGTCCGATTCCATCCGCTACTACATTCTGGATTCACGGGAGGCGGAAAACCACCCAAAAACGACGGGAATCAAGCAAGCCGGTGCCGTGCGGTTACGGTTGGCTCCAATAGAGCTCCCTTCGTATTTGCAATCGAAGAGTCTGGCGATTCGAAGTGGGAGCAACGAAATCTCCTATTCCGATTTTGACCAATGGGGCGAGCGCTTGGATCAGGGCATTTCCCGGGTCCTGGTGAAGTCCCTAAGCGCCGCGACCAATGTGATTTCGGTCAATCGTCAACAGGGAGTCCGTGGTTCTCCGGATTGGGACGTCCGGGTGCGAGTTCTTTCCTGCGAGGGTGCCCGCACAAGTACCTCCGTCGGATCAATTCGATTTGAAATGAGCTGGGAAATCACCTCGCCGGGTTCTTCGCCGCCAGTCATTCTCCACGGAAGTTATCAGGCTCCGTCCACCGTTTGGAATGGAAGCAATGTCGAAGAGTTGGCTCGTCAATTGAGTACGGCAGTGGCGAACGCTGCCGTCCAACTGGCCAGCGAGATTCCCCAAGTGCCCCCGCCTATGGGAACGTCCGTCCAGCCATCCTCCAGCTTTCATTTGCCCCTATGACAGAGTTTAACACAATGGTGCGCAGTCTTGCCCAGAGAATCGGTGATTGGCACATCACCGACCCTGGAACCTTTCAGGGTGCGGTGGTCTATGCAGTCGTCTTTGCTTTCATGGCCTGGGCCATCGCGCGGTTCGCTCGCGTTGCTGTACAGCGGACTTTGGCTCGCCAAGTCCACGACCATGTCGATCCTACTGCGACCAAGTTCCTTGCCCAATTGGTCCGTTTTGGGGTCTATGGAATCGCATTGGTCACCTTCGCTCGATGCATTCCGGCTTTGTCCGGCCTTGGCACGGCGGGATGGGCCAGCGTCAGCGTAATCTCGGTTATTATCGGCTTCGCAGCGCAAAATACCCTTGGGAATCTGATCTCCGGCTTTTCCCTCCTTCTTTACCGCCCATTCAAACTGGGTGACCAAGTCCAAGTTCTTGCACCCACCGGCTTGGAAACGGGCATTGTGGAAAGCCTTACTCTCGGCTTTACCCTCCTGCGAACCGACGAAAATCGCTGTGTGGTGGTTCCCAATAGCATCATGGCTGGGCAGACCATCATCAACCTGACCGGAAACGACTCCCGACTGATTTGCCTGATCCCCATCGGAGTTGGAAATGCCTCGGACATTGGCCGCGTTCGAGCCATTATGCTGGAGATCGGAACTCGGCATCCCAAAGCTCAGAAGGTACGAGGTTGTCCTGTGACCTCGGTCGGCAATGCCGGCGCAGTATTGACTCTCGAGGTCTGGTGCTCCGATGCCTTAACCGGTGCCTCCCTCAAGTGCGATCTGCTCGAACAGATTGCCAGGCGTGTCGCTCTCGAATCCATTGGCCCGGGTATACCCCAAACCCGCGTCATCCTCGTCGGCGACCAACGGCCCCAAGTACTTCAAGGCGCGCCCCGCGTTTCCGAGCCAAGCGACATTCCGCCAGGTATTGGAGTGCGCCATCCCTCTGGCGCTCTGGAAAATGGCATGGACCTAAAAGTTGGCATTCCGCTCAGGGTTTCACCCCATTGAGAGCCGCAAGGGCAAATCTATGTTGGAAGAAGACGACGGGGTCCCCCTTTATTCGTCCAAATCATCTATCGATATGAAAAAAGTTCAAACCTACATTGCCACGTTGTTGATTGTTTCCACCAGCTATCTCGCTCTTTCCGAGGACGTTCTCCGAGCTCAAGATCAAGACATCGTGGCCGTCGCCGCTGCTTCGCCCAAATTTACCACCTTGGTCGCCGCCCTCAAGGCTGCCGGTTTGGTCGAGACGCTAAAAGGCCCGGGGCCTTTCACCGTTTTTGCTCCAACCGACAAGGCGTTTGAGAAACTACCGAAGGGAACCCTTGAAGATTTGTTGAAACCGGAAAACAAGGAAAAGTTGACGGCCATTCTCACCCACCATGTTGTCGCGGGAAAATTATTGGCGGCAGATCTCAAAACCGGCCCGATCAAGTCCGTCGGCGGACCGAACTTGGAAATCAAAGCCCATGACGGAAAAGTCAAGGTCAGCGGCTCGAAAGTGGTCACGGCTGACATTGCCGCTAGCAATGGCGTTATCCATGCCATCGACGCAGTCATCCTGGAATAATCTCACCGGCGATGAAGGTGGCGGGGCGGTTCCGGGGCACTATAGCCCGACAGAAAGGGCCTCTCCACCTGATTTAAGAAGTCGTGATGTGTGATTGCCTATCAACATGGAAGCAATTGTCGCCTCTGGGCTGACAAAGACATTCGGGGCGGGTGAAAACCTCGTCACCGCCGTTAAAGAGGTGACATTGGTTGCCCATTACGGCGAAATGCTGTTCATCGTAGGGCCCTCGGGCAGCGGAAAGACCACCTTGCTCAGCATGATCTCCGGTATCCTCCGCCCCAATAGCGGGAAGGCTGTCGTCAGTGGGAAGGATATTTGGGCCATGTCCGCCGACGAACTCTCTGAATTCCGTCTGAGCACCATTGGATTCGTCTTTCAGGACTACCACTTGTTTCCTCGTTTAACCACCGCTGAAAATGTGGCGATCCCCCTGATCCTCAAGCAGAAAAATTGGGACGAATCGATCAACGAGGCGCGGAAGTACCTCGAAATTGTGGGCCTCAAGAACCGGAGTGAAATCTTGCCAGTCAAGCTTTCGGGAGGCGAACAACAGCGGGTGGCTATCGCCCGGGCAATCATCAGCAGTCCAGAAATATTGATCATGGACGAACCCACTGCTTCGCTGGACGGAGATACCGGAAGAATGATCATTGCCTTTGTCAAAGAAAAGATTCTAAACACCAAGCGCTGTATTCTGATAGTCACCCATGATGCGCGCATCAACGAATATGCGGATCGGATATTAAATATGGAAGATGGCCATCTTACTGATGTCGGCAAGGCAAACGAATGAGCTCTCGCATCATTTTTCTCCTGTCCGCTCTCGGCGTTCTTGCGGGGCTGATCGCCGCCTTCGTACTGGGACGGGTCAAGAGCTCTCAACCGCCCGTTTTTCAGCCGGTTAGTAGTCCATTTGCGTCAGCAATCTATGCCAATGGGATCGTTGAAAGCGATCAGGGAAGTGGGGCGAATATGAACCTGTTTCCGGAAGTGACCGGTCCGACCGTCGACATTCTTGTACATGAGGGCCAGTCGGTGAAAGCGGGTACGGTTCTTGTCATTATTGATAACCGCTTGCCCACAGCCAATGCTGAACAACTACGTTCGCAGGCCGAGGCGGCGGTCATTCTTTTGAAAGAACTGGAAGCGCAGCCGCGACCTGAGACTTTGGCGGTGGCCGCCGCCCAGGTGGTTTTGGCCGCTGCCAATGAAAAGACGGCTCTCGATCAGTATGCCAAACGGCGTGAGTCCTTCCAGTTCGACTCAAAATCGATTAGCCGGGATGTGGTGGACACTGCGGAAAACGCAGCCCATCAAGCGACGGCGGCGCTGGAGGCCGCCCGTCGGCAATACGATTTGACCAAGGCAGGTGCCTGGAGCTACGACATCGAGAATCAGCGCCAGCAGTCCGCCGCCGCCCGCCGTGCTTATGAAGCATCCCTGGTCCTGCTGGGAAAGTATACCCTCAAGGCTCCCGTTGATGGGGTGGTGCTGGCACTCAACGCGGCCAATGGGAGCTATGTTTCTCCTCAGGGTGCGTACAATCCCTACACCCTCGGATTTGATCCACTCGTGGTCATGGGAACGTCCCAGGAACACCTGGGCATCCGCTGTTATGTCGATGAAATCCTGGTCTCCCGAATGCCGGCCTCCTGGCATCTCATCGCCCAAATGTCCATTCCAGGTACCGATGTCAAAATTCCGTTGGAGTTCGTTCGTGTGCAGCCGTATGTCTCACCAAAGATAGAACTGTCCAATCAACGCTTGGAAAAAGTGGATTTACGGGTCTTGCCGGTCATTTTCCGCTTCGAAAAGAAGGATGCCCCGGTCTATCCCGGCCAACTGGTGGATGTCTATATCGGTCAAAAATAGACTCATGGACTTATTCCGGATGAAAGAATCCCTTCCACGATTGTTCGTCGCCATCACGATCATGTCTGTGGGTGGTTGTGCCGTGGGACCGGACTTCATCCGCCCAAGGCCCCCGGTCACCATGGGGTACACTCAGGAGACTTCACTGCCTCCGTTGATTGCGGCGGATGGCGTCATCCAACAGTTTGTTCCCGGCGCAAAGGTCATCCCGGATTGGTGGACGGTCTTCGGATCCGTCGAGATCAATTCCGCTGTGCGGCGCGCGTTGAATAATAATCCCACTTTGCAGGCCGCCCAGGCTAGTTTGCGTCAAAGTCAGGACACCATGCGAGCGGGATACGGGGTCTTTTATCCCCAGATTCAAGGGGATGGTGCTATCAGCCGACAGCGAACCGGCCTGAGCAAACAGGGGTCGCTTCAATCGGGCCGTATCTTCAACCTCTTCACACTGAGCGGCACCGTTAGTTATGCATTGGATGTCTTTGGTGGGAGTCGCCGAAATGTCGAAAGCTTGCAAGCGCAGGCCGATGCCCAGCTTCACACAACCCAGGCCGCGTATCTGACATTGTCCGCCAATGTCGTCAACGCCTGCATTGCTGGTGCAGCCTATTTAAGCCAAGCTCGGGCTACCGAGCAATTGTTGGCCTTGGAACAGGAGCAACTCCAGGCCGTAAAGGCATCGGTTCGTAGCGGCACCGCCTCCGATTCCGATGTCTTGGTCATCCAGAGTTTGATTTCGGCCAACCAAGGCCTGTTGGCCCCCCTTCGACAACGGATCAACCAGACTGGCCACCTGTTGTCGATGCTCGAGGGACAACTCCCGTCGGAAGGCCATTCCATGGAAATCCAACTCGCTGCCCTGACCGTGGCCACGAACCTACCCTTGAGCTTGCCCTCCGAACTGGTCCGGCAACGTCCCGACATCCTGGCTGTCGAAGCCCAGGCTCAGGCGGCCAGTGCCAAGATCGGCGTGGCCACTGCTGCCATGCTCCCATCCTTTAGCCTCAGCGCCGGTTACGGAGCCTCGGGTTCCAGCGCGGGCAATCTCTTCGGAGCAAGCGGCAATTTTTGGAACATCGGTCCCGCCGCCACCATCCCTGTATTTCAGGGAACCAGCCTTTGGTTCGGACGCCGGGCCGCTCAGGATGCCTACCAAGCGGCGATGGCGACCTATCGACAGACGGTCAATGAGGCGTTTCTACAGGTGGCTGACTCCCTGACTGCTCTTCAGCACGACGCCGAGGGATTGGTTGCGCAGACCGATTCCAAGCGCGTCTCCGCCGAAGCTCTGGCTCTCGTGCAGGCCAATTATCGGGCCGGTTTGGTTCCGTTCATCAGCGTCCTGGCGGCGGACGTCCAATTCCACCAGGCAACCTTGGGATATATCGATGCTGTTGCCCTCCGCCATCAGGATACCGTCGCGCTATTCGCCGCGTTGGGAGGTGGCTTGGTGTCGTCCGGGGAAGCCGCTGCCCGGTAACCCATCATGAAACACTTCGGTATTCTTCGAATTGGCTTTAAGCTGCTGATCAATGATAAGGCTAAATTCTCGGCTTTGCTCATCGGCATCACCTTCGCCGTCTTTTTGATGATGCAAATGACCGCTATGTTTGCCGGCATTTTAAACCGCGCCTTCTCCACAGTCACTAATATAGGGGCATCCGTCTGGATCATGGACCCGGCGGTGAACACCGCCAGCAGTGCCATTCCACTTCCCAATTACCTCTTGGATGCCGTCCGAAGTATGGATGGTGTCCGCCATGCTGTCCCGATTTTCATGGGAGGGGCTATGGTCAAACTCGATTCCGGTGTCTATCAGTCGGTCAACGTCATCGGCCTCGATGACGCCAGCCTCTTCGGTCGACCCGATCTCGAACAAGGCAACATCCAGGACATTTTCGCCGACAAGGCATTTGTGGTCGTCAACGACGCGGAATACGCGAAACTGGAAAAGCCTGGAATTGGTGGAGGATTCGAAATCAATGACCACCGTGGACGCGTCGTCGGCATTGCCCGCGTCGCTGCCAATGGACTGAACGGAGTACCAACCCTGTACACCACTTACAATCGCGCCATTGAGTATATTCCCACGACCCGTTTTACCATTTCCTATGTGTTGGTCGAACTCAAGACCAACGACGCCATCGCCTCAGTCAAAGCGTCCGTCGAAAAATTGGGCTACCTCGCCCTGACCCGGAGCGAGTTTAATAAAAAGATTTCCGACTATTACGTCTATCGCACCGGAATTGGTACCAATATCCTGTTGATGACCGTCATCAGCTTCATCGTTGGGCTTTCCATTTCCGGACAGACATTCTTCACCTTTATTCTGGAGAACCTGGAGAAATTTGGGGCGCTAAAAGCCATAGGAGCCAAGGGCAGGGAACTCATCTACATGATCCTGTTCATGGCGCTCTTCACCGCCTTGACTGGATACGGCCTTGGAATTGGCCTCGTCACCCTGATGATTTCCATTGCCCGCTACCGTTTGCCGAACTACGCCGCCATGATCACCTTTGGCAACCTGGGCCTAGCATTCGGCATGGTGCTATTGATCGCCGGAATCTCCAGCTACATCGGCATTCGTAAAGTCCTCAAGATCGAGCCCTTCGACATTTTCCGCGGGTAGCGTAGCAAAAGATTAGGTCTTCCATATAACTGCTTTTCAACCGACCTGCACGATTCACATATAACCTATTGAAGCGAAGCAACATCGGTAGGGTGATACGCCGTCTCGTAGCGCAGACTTTCCGGCCTGCCGTAACGCAGGCGTCCATTTAATATGTTCTCCTCCATCCTCAAATCCGCCATCACCTACTTCCTACTCGTCTTCGGCACCGGCTTCACGCTAGGAGTGATCCGCACATTATGGGTCACGCCCCGACTCGGCGTTCGCTATGCCGAACTTCTGGAGGGGCCCTTCATGCTGTTGGCCATCTACCTTGCGGCAGGATGGATCGTGAAACGCCTCCCTTTATCATCCACCCCCAGCACCCGGATTGCAGTCGGTTTTATTGCACTGGGATTTACGCTCATGGCGGAAGTCTTGACGGGCCTCCTCATGCAGGGCTTATCCTTAAAAGGCGTCATCACTCAACACGATCCCGTGTCCGGATCCGCCTTCCTCGTTTTGTTACTGATCTTCGCGATGATGCCCTGGATAAGGGGTAAAACGTATGCAAACCAAATACCGGCTTCATACCTTTAGACATCCCCTAAATCCTCTGACGCGATAATAACAGGGAGCACTGTTTTGATAGATGAAAACGCGACCGTAGCGGCGATCCCCAAAAAGCGCTCCGCCCAGTCGTCTAATTTCAACCGGCGTTTTCACCCAACTCGATGTCTTGGTATCGAAATCTCCCAACGCTTGAAGTTCCAAATACTGTTCCTCGGTCAATAGCTCGATGCCCATCGTCGCTGCCATTTCAATCGCACTGTTCGCGGGCTTGGCTTCCTTCCGAGACTCCAGGGCCTCACGGTCATAGCAAACACTCGTTCGCCCTTTCGGAGTCTCCCTTGAACAGTCAAAGATGACGTATTCGTTCGTCGTTCGATCATGACCCACCACATCGGGTTCGCCACCTGTACGTTCCATTTCGCTAAGTGACCAAAGCTTTTGGGGCTCGTCCTCCAAACGGGCCGAGATTTCGGCCCATTCGAGACCTTTGTGGCGACTCATGTTTTTCTGGAACCGGACTCGCAGGATTTCGAGAAGATTCCTGCATTGAACAATGCCTAATTTCATGCCCTTAAGAATCAAGACCATTTGGGTCAATATCAAAAGGAATTGGAATGAATTCAAAGGGGTTGGGCGGTCCCAACCGAGCCAATTCCAAAGAGCAACGCTACTTAACCATCCCCAGGACCATCGGTAGGGCCAGATTCCATCGAGCCACCGGGGTGTCATCCGTCGCGCCAGCCTACCCTTGGCCATCCATCGTCGCCCGTTCGCGGACCAGGATGGCGGATGATTCATAGCATACTCGGATTGTGATATCGAAAAGGAACCTGTGACTGGGAGAAAGCGTGGCTCATTTCTGAAACACGCCACAGCCTTCCCCTCACTGTCCCTTCAAACCTCCCAATCCCGCCAACGCCCCTACGATCGCCTTTTGCATGGCCGGCTCGGCCAGATTGCCCAGATGGCCGCCGTCCGGGAACACCGTCAGTTGTTCGCCCGGAAAGGTTGAGCGCAACCAAGCAAGGTCCGACTCGTCCAGAAGGAAGTCATTTTCATTGAGAATGATCCGGATTTTGGGATTCGCCCGGAGACCGGCCTCGTATGTCCGCAAATCCCCGGCGGTTGTCAACGCGTCGGCGGCAGCATGCACCAAACCAGTCTTCTCGTAATAGGGGGCGGCAAAGTCATGCAGGTAGTCTTGGTAGGAATACCGACTGATCTCTTCGTAGACCTTTTCCCGGTTGAACTTTGATATCGGTTCACGTAGCACATGCTGGCTGACCCGACGCTGGCTGCTAAAGACCACATCGCGCAAAATAAAGCGAAAGGACATGCCAATGAGAAACTTGGATTCGACCGCTTCAAAGGGCGGAGGTGCATTAGTTGGCAAGCCATTCTTGACCAGCGCGGCGACCTTTAGGAACGTGTTCTCGAGTTTCGTGCTACGCTCATTCGCAGCCCATTCCAGCGGAGCCTGATAGAAATTGTCCAGTTTTTCCACTCCATGCATCAATCGCACCGGCGTGCTAATGGCGACAACGCGATCAAATTGGATGAGCGAAGGTGTATTCGTTGATTGAGCTGCCGCAATGTACAAGGCGTCCAGCGCCCCCATCGAATAGCCTAGAAGTGCCTTCTTACCTAATCGTCCCGGATACAGGTCTGTTAGACGTCGGTCGATCTCGTTCAACGCCACGTGGACATCCTTGGCGTCGATGGGTAGATAGGCGGGCAAGTCGGCAGAGGAAGCCCGCTCCATGAACTCCGAATTAAACGGATTACTGATACAAACGACTGAAAACCCTTCCCCATACAACGATTCAGCCAATGCCAATGCGGGCTGGGCTAGGCGATGACCACCCAGGCCGGGCAAAACGTAAACCAAGGGAGCCTTTCCGCGTTGTAGCCAATAGGAAAAGGGTAGCTTCCGACCCGTCGAAGGAATTACCACCGAGCGAGTCTTGGCTCGGACCGGGAATTCCGGGTCTTTGTAGGTGACAAATGCGGCCTTCAGTGTTTCCAACGAGGTTTTGTCGCGGGGGCCGTGAAGATCGAAATCGGGCTTTCGGCTGTCGCGGGCAAAGGTCCACGCCAATCGAATCTCCTCGTACGGGTCCGTTTCCGACTCGCTGAAGCGCGCGGCTTCGGGCACCGAATCCGATAAGCCGTTGTACGTCGCTAAAAGATTGAAATCACTGTAAACACCCAGGTAGGTGAAAACATTGTGGTGTTCGAATCGGTACGGAGAAACATAAAGCAGGGGATTGGCCGCCGTATCCGCAGCCAAGCCGAGGGTGTCTCGTTCACTGCTAGGGCCAAAGATAGGTAGCATGATGAAGCACCCCGGCTTCCATCCCCATTGGCCAAACGTTTGGCCGAAATCAGCATCGGATTTCGGAATATTCCATCGGGTCGCCAAGTCGAAAATCCCACCGACGCCCACCGTGCTATTGACCAGAAACCGGTACGACTCATCGCGTGCGCCGGTCCACCTTGCCTGGAGCAAGTTATTGAAAACACGAGCTGGAAATAGGAGATTTCGATTGACGTTGCTGATTCCACGTCGAACCGGTTTCACCACAACGAATCGATAGGCCTGCGCGGTTGGATTGATAACATCCAAGATCAATCCTTTGTTGAAGGACCACATAGCCCGATTGAATGGTTCGATGGGGTCCGGTATCTCTGCCGGAAGGATCACCCGTTCCGCAGGTACCTGATTGGTTGTCGGGGGATTTCTCTGAATCGACTCCGGGCTTTGCCCCAAAAGCGGAAGTGCCAAAGCAATTATGCCAAGTGCCCATCGACGAACGATCCAGTCGCTTGGCAACTTCATTTGCCCTGAATTGGCTGTGCCGACCCTTCGTCCTTGAGACGACAGCACCCGAGTCGTCGCGACGCTGGGTGACCACCCCAAGTTCGGTTCCGGTGGACCGGATAAAATACCATAACGCATGCGCAGGCTGTTCATCACCAGGAGGTTTGCTGGGTTACCACCGAGTTCGGGCCAAGGGTAGGCAATCGACAAGAAGGGACTGGACCTGATCCGATAACGGCTTCCCCGGTCAACTTTTACCCTTTTACTCTAGATTTTAGCGTACAACACCCCATTGCATCCTCAAGGACAATTGTTCCCAAGCCGGGGAAATCAGAGGGCCAGGTCACTTGTATTGACACCCTTACTTTTCCCATCTACTTTCCGAGCATGCGCCAGCCCCGTCTGAAGCTCGATTCGCGAATCGGCCAAGCGTACTACCACTGCATCTCGCGGGTAGTGGACCGCCGGTTCATCTTCGGTTCCAACGAAAAGGAACAGTTCGTCCACT
>CAILNN010000216.1 GCA_903835555.1 uncultured Verrucomicrobiota bacterium | reverse complement strand
GTGGCGTAGCTCTCATGGCTTTCCTTGGTGGAATCGGTTTCGCGATTATGCTTCCACTTGGTCTTTCCCGTGGCCGGGTCCAGAGCCAGCAAAAACGATTCCCGGGCCGGTTTTCCATCGAAGAAAGGGTAGTCCCCGGGCATTTCTTCCCGTTGTAGGACTTGCAGGTAGAGTGTCCCGTCAAAAAGGAGCGGACTACTCCCGTAGAGCCACATGATCGCGAATCGACCATAGTCCTTGTACAACGCCCTCTGCCACAACAGCTTCCCATCGTAGTCGAAGGCTGCAATATCCCCGGTACCGAAAAGGGCGATAACCCGTTGCCCATCGGTCACCGGAGACGGGGCAGCCAGATTATTTCGTCCCTTTTCCTTGTCTCCAACCGCAACAACCTGCGACCACAGCACTTTTCCACTCTTCTTGTCGATGCAGAGCAGGTCTAGGTTCTTCGAGGAGTCCGGGCTGGTCAGGAAAATCCGGTCGCCCCAAGTGATTGGCGTAGCCCCGGCGGGTCCGGGCAGGGGAGTTACCCAAGCTGCCTGCCCGACGGAAAAATCGGTGGGCAGTCCGGTCGCCGGGCTGGACCCGTCATAATTCGGACCCCGCCAATTAGCCCAGTCTGTTTCACCGGCGGTGGCGGAATAAATCCGCGCGAGCACGGCAATCGAAAGCGCGAGGGCAAGCCGAAGTTTCATGTCGGTAGAGTTTTAATGGCCACTTGGACCGAATGGCGAGCGGGGAATTCAAAATCGACACAAACAAAAATTTGTTGGAGAGACGCCCGGGACGACCGATCCTCATTTGCAGGTTTGCCAATTGAATGGAACCTGTACCTCAGAACAACCATCGATCCCGTCTACCTCATGTCCGCGACCTCTACCGAATCCCTTCTCCACGCTCTCCAATGGCGTTACGCCACCAAGCGCTTTGATGCCACCAAGACCATCGCTCCAGAACTCTGGTCATCCTTGGAGCAATCCTTGGTATTGACTCCCTCCAGTTTCGGTCTCCAGCCCTGGAAATTCCTGGTGGTGACCACCCCGGAAGTTCGTCGGGCGCTGGTGCCGCAAACCTGGGGCCAGACCCAGCCGGTCGATTGTTCGCACTTTGTTGTCTTTGCCGCCAAATCCTCCATCACAGTGGAGTTCATTGACCACTTCCTCGCCCGGCAAGTGGAGGTTCGGGGCGGAACCCTTGAAAGTCTGGCCGGTTATCGCGGCATGATGGTCAACAGCCTGACTACACGTCCCGAAAGCGATCTCCTGAATTGGGCCACCCGCCAAGTTTACATTGCCTTGGGTCAGTTTATGGCCTCCGCCTCCGTATTGGGGGTCGACACCTGCCCCATGGAGGGCTTGGTACCGTCGGAATATGACAAGATTCTCGGACTGGTCGGCACTGGCTACCAAACCGTCGTGGCCTGTGCTGCTGGTTACCGCTCGGGAGACGATAAGTACGCCGCCTTGCCCAAGGTGCGATTCGCCGCCTCCGAAGTGATTCAGCACATCTAGGAACCGGGTCGGGTTTCAGTTGGATTGAATTTCAATTTCAACCTCAAGGAGGTTGTGGATTAAAGCCCAGGGTCGGCCCGTCTACGGGCCTACCCTGGGTACCATCAGAAAGTAACATCAACCCCAATGTGGGTTGCGGTCTTGGTCCGTCCGACGCAGCATTTTTGTTATCACTAACGCAGTCCAAGGCACTACCCGAAATATCGAGCAAGGGGTCGTCCGCCAGGTCTTGAACTGCGCCAGTCCTCTGGCGCTTTGGAGACGGCCGTGATTTGGACAACGGCGAGCGTTCATAAGTGCCCGCTTCAGGTTCTGCGGCATACCGTGGGGCCGATGCCTGGCTGACGGTGTTGATCCCCAAATTTCGTCGACTCCATAACACCCCAATTTCCAAGCGCCAAAGGCGCGATATCATACCAGCCTGGGCCATCGGCCCAAGTTAGCGCCGTCACGCGAAAAGGGCTGAAAGCCCGATCCAGCTCCCAAAGTAAATACCGGTAAAATTTTTTGCCGCCTCGCGGAAGGAAAAAGAAAAAAATCAGAAACCACCCGGGGACCCAGACTCACCACCACGCAACACCACACGGAAGCCGAAGCTGTTGAAACGACTACCGGGACCACAATAGTTGCGACAGGAGGCTATCTTTAGAACTTCTCCCATGTCGAGTTGAGACCGAAGTCGCATGGGCTGCGCATGGGCGACGCTGCGGAACTCGAAGGCCAACAGGCCCCAGACTGGTCCACCCCATTTTGCACCTGTCGCTGAGCACCCCTCTCCCACGAGCGCAGAAGTCCCGAGGATCACGACTACCGCGACTCACCCTCCCTTACCCAAGCCTCATTGAAGTGCGCGTGGCGAATGGAAGACCGTCCTTGCCCAATGGCTTCGCTGTAGGTGGCATGAAGACTGCCATCCCGGGCTTGAATCAGGCTGGGATAGCTGAACGAGCCCTGACCGGTTGGGGCCTTCTCTAGATGACGCAACACCGGCCACGTGCGTCCTTCATCGGTGCTTAACCAGACCGCCAGGGAATGCCTTCCGTCTTCCGTATCATTTCCAATAAACAACCAATGCCCATTCTTTAGCACCACAGCCTCCACGCCCGATCCGGGATTCGGAAGCTCAGTATCGACCACTTCCGACCAGGTTTCGCCCCTGTCCACGGATTCGGATTTCATCACCCGATGCGGCGGTGGTCCATTGTCGCGCATCCAGGCCACCACCGTTCCGTCGCGACGTTGCGTCAGGCTCGGTTGAATATTGCCGCCGCCAATCAGCGGTTGGCTGCATCGCCACGTCTCGCCATCGTCGTCAGAAATAGCGATGAGCGAAAAAGAAAAGCCATCGTGATACAGCGGAAGCAAGAGCCGTGAACCGATTCGCAACGGATGCGCTCGCGGCATCCAGCCGAGGCGCAAGTAAAGCTCGTTGGTGATGTGCTGTTGCATCGCCGCCAGGTAATCATCGACCTCGCGGCGGGTCTTACCATTCCACTGGTTGGTGGCTGCGGCGGCGAGGAAGCGGGGCAGGGCGTTCGATACGGCGGTCGTGAATTCTTTGCCCGGCGTGATAGGAACAACTCCTTCACGATTCCAAACTGGAGCGCCATATCGCTCCCACTGGTCGCAACGATGGTACTTGAGCAGCGCACTCTCCCAAGTATGAGCCAGAATCGTGGTATGAAACAGCCACAGATGATCGAATCGGTCGATCAATAGGCACGGGTTGCAATCCGGATACCCAGGGGTATCGGCCAAAACAAAGCGCTCGGAC
Organism: uncultured Verrucomicrobiota bacterium; assembly: GCA_903835555.1. Lineage (GTDB taxonomy): Bacteria > Verrucomicrobiota > Verrucomicrobiia > Limisphaerales > UBA9464 > CAILNN01. The sequence continues at coordinate 2,793 of CAILNN010000216.1, read as the reverse complement.
CATTTCTGATGACGATGCTCCCACCGTGCCCCTTCAACCCGGACATCGTCGGCTTTTCGCTCTCCCGAGCCATGAAACCAACAGACCAATAGGTCCCCTTGCCGCGTCTCCACCAGACACGAGGCATGATTATGCCACGGCTCAGAGGAAAAAAGCAGTTCCGAACTGTGGAACGGCACATCTGCTGCTAGTAGAGCAATGGTCGCTCCGACAAGAGCCAGGATAAATCGGATTAGTCGAATCGACATAACTAAGGTGATCCGGTCCGTTTGGTAGAAAAATAAAATGATGCACCTCATTCTATCTCAAAACCGTGGTTGTTAAATTTCAGCGTCTTGCAGTTTTCCGATACCGTCCGGACGGTATTAGGTGGCGCACCCTGAGGAATATCTGCCTGGATTTCGACCGTCACCTTGACCACGGCCCCGGGCAGGCAGGCTAGGTGCTGGACAATTTCCTTGGCCAGATTCTCGACATCCCGGCTGATTCTCGTGGAATCAACCGTTACGCTCCCAAAGAAGTGGTTGGGCGGCTGCGTCACCGGTGGCCGGGGAGGAGGTGGTGGTGGGGTTTCAGTCCCCGACCTCCCGGGCGAAACGCCGTCCGTTCCAGTTTCCGTTCCTCCGGGATTTGGCGATACAACGGGCGGCTTCACCTTCGCCGCTTCATCCGCCAATAACTGTTCATGAGCGCGATCCGCTTTGACCACCAGGCCAGAACCGCCCGTCTCGATGGCAACGATTCGTCCACCCCGTAGACCCAGGTATCTCCCAGTCGGTTCCTCGTAGCTTTCAGCAAAGGCGAAGGTCTCGGTTTGCCAGGTGGTCGAGCTAATACCGTCCCGGATCGCGCTCGTCAGGACTTGGGAATCGCGCAGTCGAGGAAGGTAGAGGTAACTGGCAAAGTCTTCGACCAGTTGTTTGATGGCCACGTGATGGCCTCTCCACAACGGGATTTTGTCGAGTTCGAGGCGAAGGGCGGTGGGGTGGAGCAAGGTAATGAGCTGGCCATCGTTCCTCAACTTCTTCGATGCCCGCACCGCGAGCGGATCGTTGCCGCTGATTCGCGAGGTCTGCCATTCGATGCTGCCCTGTTCCTTCCCCTGCATGGGGGCGAGTAGCCATTGGAATGTCTCAAAAACACGCGACAGCGTGGTCTTATCCCAGTTGCCCTTTTGCGTTGTCGCCTGGCGATTTTGAAACGGGTCCAGATTGAGATTTGTCGCCTCATTGCAAATCGATTTCCACGCCAGGAAGTAGCGGGTTGCCGCTTCCAATTCATCCAGCCGACTCCGATCGGCTGCCAGAAATACTAGTGTATTCCGGTACAATCGGGGACTGTTCCCGCGCTTTTCCAGGATTTCCGCTGCCGACTGAAGGGCCAGATTGGTTCCTTCTTTGCCAAATGCCTTGTCGACGTTGAGCACGACCAATCGAGCTTCCAACTCGTCCGGCACGTCTCCCGAACCCGATGGGAAGGCGTGAATCTTCGGAAAATCGCTTCGATTCCTTAAATCGTCCTTCACCCGACGATGAATTTCCTCCGCGACCTTTTCCGGCTCGCGCTTGAGGAGTTCAGCCCGATCATCCGCCAGTTTGGTGACGGTTGGTTGGGTGGAGTACCAGTACCGGGAATTGTCCTGGTACAGGTATGTGGCCGCCTGTGCCAGGTAACGGAGTGCGTCGCCGAATACCGCCGGTGCTTCTCCGGGCTGTACACATCCCAGTTTGATTCGGCGATCCTCCTCACCGCGGTTCGCTGCTCCCGGGGTTGGGGCTGAACCGAGAAACAACGTCCGGGCGACTCGAAGACACGCTTGATACCGCCCAAGGTTAGGACGGTCGCCATCGAGTTTACGAGGCAACGATCCCATCCCGTCGACATCGCGTTCAATCACGGTTTCCCACCCGCCGGGCAGGTACCCGGTCAATTGGGAAACGATCAGCGAATCGTCCAATGGAATGCTGGCGGGCAAGACGAGTGGCGATTTGTCGTTATCCGCCCAAAGTCGGTGAATGACCGCCGCCATGAGCCGGAGGACGCCACGCGTCCGTTGAAATTTCACCAGCCCAGACCAATCCTGGTAAAGACGGGCAAAAACCTCCGGGTGGATGGGATAGGCGGCCTTGAGCTTGCGCTCAAAATCAGCCTCCCGACATTCGGCAGGAAACTCCTGATGATGCTGCCGGTACAGGTCACAAAACGCTTTTGCCGTGGTATCGCGAGCCGTGAACAGGGCTGAATCGGTGATTGGTTGGAACAATCGGCGCCGGACGATTTCAAAACTTTCGTCCGCGTTGGCCGGACGCCACGCCGTTGCGACCCGGCTAATCACATTCCGCAAGGCGGCCAATGCCGCCCGCCCACGAACTCCGCCCACTTCCTCGTCGTGCGCATCACTGGTGGGTGAAACGCCGCTTCCACCATCCGTCGAGGCGGGCAAACTGACCACCAACATGGCTTGCGGTGCTGCCTTCACTTCCTCGGTCAAGGTCTGGGCAAAGGTAAACTGGGTCTCGAAGTCACCGCCCGGAAGGTCTTTGTCGTCATGCAATTGGCGGGCGTAGGCCACCCATTCATCGACCAAGATCAAGCAGGGCGAAAATCGCCGGATCAGTTTGCCGAGGGCATCCCCCGGATTGGTGGCCGTCTCGTCTGCGCCCCGGACCATGGCATAACCTTCAGGGCCACCCAATTGCCAAGCGAGTTCACCCCAAAGAGTTCGGACGAGGGTGCCATCGTCCTTTTTCTCAGGTTGCCCCGGTTTGATCTTGTTGCCGACCAGCACGACCC
>CAILNN010000215.1 GCA_903835555.1 uncultured Verrucomicrobiota bacterium | reverse complement strand
CCGGCGGCGGTGAAGGTCAGCGTACCGTCGCCGCCCAATTGGAAGCTGCCAATCACCGTCGCGGCTGGCTTCGGACTCACGCTGCTCGGACTCAACTCAACTAATTGGAGCGTCGCTGGAATTGCTGATTCAATATTAAAGGCCGTCGCTCCACCCAGCCGTCGGATTCCGGTGGGGAGGGAACCGTCATTTGACGCGGTCGCTGTGTACGAGGAATTGGCCGTCGGAGCTACCACATAGGCATTCCCACCCACATTTCCCGTGGCAGTCGCGGCCTTCGATCCAATTGCATGAACCTTCGACCAAAGCACCTGCCACTGGGACGGTGTGACCTCTGTCGGAGATGAAGCAGTCTCAACATCGGTGACCCAGGCCCGCAAAGGGGTAGCGGCCAGGGAGGTTGCTCCCACCAGGGCCACCTTTGCCCCATCGCTGAGCAGGTATTGGCCTGTGACCACCGTTACATCCCAGTTGGTCACTGTCACGGTCGTGCCTGCCTTCTGATTCAGGAATTGGGACGTGGGGCCAAGATTGAATTCAACGTCGTTGAATCCATCCTTCCGAAAAACGAGCAGCAAATCGCCGTCCGTGTAGCCAAATCCCATCGCCATTTGAGTGCCGATACCGACCGAGGCCAATAATGGCAACCATCGGGAGTTTTGGACCACTGTTCGGCGTTTGTCGCTGTTGGTCTGTAGGTAAGAAATCATAGTTCGTCCTAGGTTGGCTTCGAGGTCTGGAAATCTGGATGGATCAACCACTCCTCGTCCTGGCGGCAAATGCCCAATCGGAGGTTCCGATGGCGCACCGCTCTGCCAAGTTTGTGCCAGAAGCGGTTTAATAGATGGTGGACGAGATCGGACCTCCATCGACGGTTCGCGATACCTGGAGATCCCCTAAAGGTACAAACTTGCCAACGAAATTGGAATTCGTGTGTTGATAGCTGCTGTCTTTAATCAGGCCCAGCAACAAGTTGATCACCGTCTGCTGCGGTCCCGATGGAACTCCGGTTCCACCCGTCAGCGTGTACCAGCTTTCGTAGCCCCAGAGCGGGTAGGAACCATTCGCGACATTGGCCGATGAGAACGGAATGCCTTCAAAGGCCAACGGCGTGAACCCGCCCACATCGCCCGCCGAAACCGTACCAATGGCATTCGGAATGACCGTGAGATTGTTGGTAACGTCTCCGCCAGTCGGTAGACCAAAGGTCACGATATCCCGAATGGGGGGTAGGGGAGGGTTGGGGGCTTTATTGGTCACCCAAAAGGAAGGCGTGTCGGAGAAATAGACGTTGGCGTCGAGTACGAGACGCACCGCTGAACCTGTGTCGCGTCCAACCAGATAGATGGGGTCATTGGTGCTTTCTCCCCCAAAAAATGCCGTCGGAAGGGCACCCGATGCAGATTCCAAATAGGACGCCTGTCGTTGGGTCAAATTGGTGACTCCGTGAATCGAATTGGGGAGGTTTGGATTCTTAATATACACGAATGGAACAACCGCCGTCTGGACAGTCGTGTAAATCGATCCATCGATGCCAACCGTCTCCGGTTGGACACTCGAAACAGCCGCTTGCGGGACCAACGAGCCGCCCGAAGCGGTACCCACCGCTGCCTGGTCGCGGAGATTGGCTAGGCCCAAAGCGGCACCGTTGAGAACGAAATGAATCGTTACTTTTCCCAATCCCGGCTGGCTCGCGATGGTCCCATTCTTATAGGATCGAATACTCGAATTGGTCCCGTTGACTTTGGTGAAGCCGCTAAGGAGGGCTTCGGCGCGATCAAAAAGCACACCTTTGGAAGCATTGCCGCCGGTGATAACGACGGTGGTGTCGGCAAAGCTGGCCAAGGGCAGCGTGACGACGGAAAGCAAGGTCAGGAAAGCAGCACGGAATTTCATTTTGGAATCTGCGACGGCGGAACTTCCAGGGTACTGGATCGCTCTCCGAATGGTTGTCCAAAACCTCCCTGGGGAAGGGTCGGTTCCTACCCGGCCGGTAAAGCCAAGTACACGATGCCGGACCGAGTCATCACCCGCTGTTCCACAACCCAAGAAGCACATCTCTTCGGTCGAAAACCCGGATAACTCGACTTTGTCCAACTGGAAAAACCTATAGTCTAATCCCTATTGAGTCAATGGAGATTATCACCTTTCAATCGCGGACTAGATTCCATCCGTCCTATCCGTCCCATAGGACCCATAGCTCTCCCTCCGCCACTTCCCTTGCCCAAATTCCGAGACCCATCCACCTTAACCCATGAAGCTCCGCTGGGTCGTACTGCCAATATCACTCCTCCTGGCCTTTGGCTTGGCACTGGCTGCCTGCAGGACCGTCCCCCGCCAATTTGATCACGCATCTGCCTTTCGCACCATCCTTGCCGAAAAAGCCTCCGAACCAACTGTAGCTGCTGGTTCGGACACCGAACGGCTGGCCGTCAACCGATTGAAACACTTTCTCGGCGAATGGAGCGCCGAAAGTATTCAAACCAACACTCTCCAGGTCTACGCACCCGACGCTTGGCTGAATGACACCCTTAAGACCGTTCGCGGGGCCACCAACATCCAAAGTTACTTCCTCCGCACCATCCAAAACGCCGTTTCATTGACCGTCCAGTTCGACGATGTCACGCGCAGTGGGGATGGCCTCTACTACTTTCGCTGGGTGATGGACAACCAACTCAAGTCTGTAGCCAAGGGCCAAACCATCCGGACTTTGGGCATTTCCGTCATCCGTTTCGACGCCCAAGGCCGCGTCCTCATCCATCAAGACTATTGGGACAGCGCAGCCGGCCT
>CAILNN010000214.1 GCA_903835555.1 uncultured Verrucomicrobiota bacterium | reverse complement strand
TAGCACCCCGCTGGGGTGCAGAAGACGGTGGGGCGATGAAACGGTGACGTCGCTGCGCTCAACGTCCAAATTGCTGGATAGTCTTTCGCATCCAAACGCAGAAACATTTTGACAAGTGGAACGACTTCACCCACTTATGGCTCTGCCCCGGGTGATCGGGGCACTCATCAAGAGTAGCGGAGGGACTGGCCCAATGATGCTACGGCAACCGGCGTGACAGGCTGTCACGTGACCAGGTGCCAAATCCAGCGGCTGGCTTTGGTAAAAGTCGGCCACAGATGAGGAGAGCCGGTTCGCGTTTACGCCCGCTTCCTCATTTGCGCAGGGAGTGGGAGTTTTTTTGCCCATTTTCGGCGAAATGGCCCAAGTGAACGCATCGGGGAAGAGCTTCCCCCAGACAGAACTGACGGAACATGAGCAACAGCCACGGTTACATGAAGGCGCTGAAGTGCCGCGAGTGCGGTCGGGAATACCCGCTCAGCGCCACCCACGTGTGCGAGTTCGACTTTGGCCCTTTGGAAGTGGCCTACGACTACGAGCGCATTCGGGCCGTTTTCGACCGGAAATCCATTGAGAGCCGCCCACAAACCATGTGGCGCTATCGGGAGCTGCTGCCATTGGCCGAGGAGCCAACCGTTGGTCGTCAAGTCGGCTACACTCCGCTGGTGAAAGCGGACCGACTGGCCAAACGGCTGGGTATCCGCGAGTTGTGGGTCAAGAATGATGCGGTCAATTATCCGACCCTTTCATTCAAGGACCGCGTAGTATCGGTGGCCCTGAGTCGTTCAGTTGAGTTGGGTTTCAAGACGGTCGCCTGTGCATCGACCGGTAATCTGGCGAATTCTGTCGCCGCCAACGCTGCGGCTGCCGGACTGGAAGCATTTGTTTTCATTCCCCACGATCTTGAAAATGGCAAGGTGGTGAATTCACTGGTTTATGGTGCCCATGTGGTGGGCATTCGCGGGCACTATGATGAGGTCAATCGACTTTGCGCCGAAATTGCCGGCAAGTACCCGTGGGCGTTTGTTAATGTCAACATGCGGCCCTATTATGCCGAAGGGTCCAAGTCGATGGGCTTCGAAATCCAGGAGCAACTGGGTTGGCGGATTCCCGAGCACACGGTGGTCTGTATGGCCTCTGGTTCGTTGCTGACCAAAATCCACAAGAGTTATCAGGAATTCAGCAAGCTGGGATTGGTGCCGGAGAGCAAATGGAAAATACACGGTGCCCAGGCGTCGGGATGTAGCCCTATCACCACCGCGCAAAAGGCTGGTCTCGACTTTTTTAAGCCGGTCAAGCCCAACACCATCGCCAAATCCCTAGCCATCGGAACGCCCGCCGACGGCTTCTACGCACTCAAGGTGATGAAGGAGACGGGTGGTCACGGTGAAGATGTGACCGATGACGAGATTCGCGAGGGGATTAAACTCTTGGCCGAATGCGAAGGCATCTTTGCCGAGACGGCTGGTGGGGTAACTGTTGGCGTAGCCCGCAAGCTGATTCAGCAAGAAAAAATCCCACGAGACTCGAGCGCGGTGCTTTGTATCACTGGCAACGGGCTCAAGACACTGGATGCGGTCTCCAATCACGTAGGCGCAACCCGTGAAATTCGCCCGAGCCTACGGGAGTTTGAAGCGCTGCTCGCGGGAAGCAATCACCCACAAACTGTAAACGCCTGACGAGGAGTCGATATGGTCGAAGTCTTGATTCCCCCAACACTCCGCCGGTTTTGCGGAGGAACCGAGCGAGTTGAGGTCAACCCGGGAACGGTGGCCTCCGTGATCGACCAGTTACACGATCGATTCAATGGCATTCGCGAACGCCTGGTAGAGGCCAGAGGAGCAGTTCGCGGGAGCGTGCTGATATTCGTCAATGAAGAGGATATTCGCTTTTTGCAGAATCAGGACACAGTCCTGCGGGATGGCGATCGTCTGAGTATCATCCCGGCGTTTGCCGGGGGATGAGACTGCGAAGTAGAGCTCAAGCAGCGTCCGGGAACGGGCAGCGGTGATTAGGAAAACGGGGGCGCGTGTGAGGGGGCACGGCCCCGGCCCGACGGAGGCTCGTCCTACCGATCTTACTTTGCGTCAATTGGTTACGAGTGAATTGTACGGGTAGGAAGAGAAGCTGTTATTTGGAAGGCTGGAAAGCCTTCGCTACGAGGAGGGACACCCCCTCCAAACAGTACCGCCCGCCCCGTACCGCCGACGGTCCTGTCGACTGTGACGCAGCACTCCAGACCTAGCCCGACTTAGCGGATACGCGTAAAAAGTCTTTGGAAGTGGTTGATTTGCAAGAAAAGCAAGAGCTAGGTCTGCACTACAGAGGGGTCATTGACCTGAGCGGCGGTGATGCGAGGGGGCGGTTGGTCTGGAAGAGCCAAGCGTAGGCGCTGGAGGATCATTGCCACGTCATTTTCCGGTT
>CAILNN010000213.1 GCA_903835555.1 uncultured Verrucomicrobiota bacterium | reverse complement strand
TCAACAGCTTCGTCAGCAGGGCTACACCGGCGGTTACTCGATCCTGAAGGACTTTGTTCGCCAAATTCGACCGGTCAACAAGCCCGCCTACCTCGCTCTGGCCTTTGCACCGGGTGAATGTGCCCAGGTGGATTGGGGCAGTTTTGGCTCGGTTGCCGTCGGCTCCACCCGACGTCGCCTCAGCTTCTTCGTCATGGTCCTGTGCCACAGCCGCATGATATATGTCGAGTTCACCTTAACCGAGGGCATGGAGCAGTTCCTGAGCTGCCATCGCCATGCCTTCGAGTTCTTCGGGGGCGTCCCACAGAGGGTGATGATCGATAACCTGAAGGTGGGCGTTTTGTCCCACCCCATGGGGGAGAAGGCGACGTTCCATCCTCGTTATGTCGACTTGGCTGCCCACTACGGCTTTGAACCGGTGGCCTGCACGGTGCGCAAGGCCAACGAAAAGGGGCGGGTGGAAAATGCCGTCGGCTATATCAAGAAGAACTTCCTGGTCGGGTTGGATATCCCCTCTTTCGCGTCCGTCAATCCAGCCGCCGTGGTGTGGCGGGATACCGTTGCCAATGTCCGCTTGCACGGTGAGACCCAGCGTAAACCGCTGGACCTCTTCGCCGAGGAAAAGCCCCGCCTCCGGGCTTTGCCACTGCGTGCCTACGATTGCGCGGTCATCCGCCCGACCACCTCTACCGGCTGGTGCCAGGTCAACTTTGAAACCAACCGCTACTCGGTGCCCCATCTCTACGCCTCCCAGAAGCTCACCCTCAAACTCTACCCGGAGGAACTGCTGCTCTATCACCATGAAACGCTCATTGCCACCCATCTTCGCAGCTACGATCGCCACCAACGGATCAGCAACCCAGAGCATCAACGGGAACTGATCAACCAACGGCGGAAGGCCCGCGCCCAAACCACCCTGCTGAGCTTCCTGGCCATGAGTCCCCACGCCGAGGACTATGCCCGCAGGCTCGACGAAAAGCGACTCAATGCCCCCCATCATATCCAACGGATCGTTGCCCTCAGCGAAATCTATGGACCGCAGAAAGTCGACCAGGCCTTGGGCCACGCACTGAGCTTTGAAGCCATTGGCTGCGAGTATGTCGCCAACCTGCTGGAACAGCAGGAACGCACGGGCGTTCCCGCTTCTGCCCTGCACCTGACCCACCGCCAAGACCTGCTGGACTTGGAACTGCCACCAGCCGACCTCACCCCTTACGAACCCAAGACATGAAAGCCAACCCATCGCTCCTCTCCCAGCATCTCGAATATCTAAAGTTATCCTTCATTCAGACCCACCACGCCGAGATGGCCCGGCAGTCTGCCGAGCATCAATGGGACCATGTCGACTATTTGCGTCGCCTGATGGAGGGGGAATACAACCAGCGTCATCAACGCCTGGTCGAGCGGCGCATTCAAGCCGCCCGCTTTCCAGTCGTCAAAACCCTCGAACAGTTCCAGTTTGACTGGCCCAAGAAGATCAATCGTCTCCAGGTCCAAAACCTCTTCCGCCTGGAGTTCCTAGAGCGCCACGCCAACGTCGTCCTGTTGGGCACAGTCGGTCTGGGTAAGACCCATTTGGCCACCGCCCTGGGCTATGCCGCAGCACAAGCGGGCCATTCGGTTCTCTTTGCCAACGCCATCAACGTCATCAACGAACTGGCCGCCGCCAACCGACGCGGGGCACTGGACCGCCAGCTCAAGAAATACCTCGCCCCTCAACTGCTCCTCCTCGACGAAATCGGCTACCTGCCCATCGACCAGCATGGGGCTGACCTTCTCTTCCAAGTCATCAGCCAACGCTACGAACGCGGTTCCATCGTCCTGACCACCAACAAGCCCTTCAAGCAGTGGGCTTCCATCTTCAACAACGACAGCACCATCGCTTCCGCAGTTCTCGACAGACTCCTACACCACGCCGAAACCGTCGTCATTGAAGGCTCCAGCTTCCGCATGAAAGACCAGATCAACACCAACCCAGCCTAACTTATGCCACAAAATTGCCGGATTTTCATCCCGCCATCACCGGATTTTCAAATCGCCACTTTCCCACCACTTTCACGCCGCTGGCCACAGCTGGGTATGTCTCAGTTTGGCGATGGCGGTGTGATGGCGTCCAAACCGTATATCGCCAGTGGAAAATATATTCAACGGATGAGCAACTACTGCATCGGCTGTCGATACGACCCATCGGAAGCCACCGGTTCAAATGCCTGTCCTTTTACAACACTTTATTGGGATTTTCTCTGGCGTCACCAAAGCTGGCTGTCAAAGAACCAGCGCATGTTGATGCAGCTGAAAAATCTTTCCCGGATTGACCCAAAGAAAATAGCCACGATCCAAGGTTTGGCGAATCAACTACGCGCCCGCATCGCTTCAATGCCCAACCATTGACCTTTCTCCATATCCTTTGCTGCTTGTCGGATATGGAATTGTGATTCAATCAATTTGGATTTTCAGTCTCGACAGTCTTAAACGATTCGACCGATGGCTTTGACTCAATGGGCAGACAAGATTTCCATCAAATAGTTTTCGCCTTACCGAATCGCCAAGCTGATTTAGGGAACTTGTAGAACGCGAAAGTATTTGACGCCGCTGGTGGTCGGCACGATCTGCGCTGAAACAGCATTGGTGGCGACGAACGGAGCACCGATCGAACTCCAGCCGATGAGGTCCGACGATCCTTCAAGCTGGTTCGTGGTTCCGGGATCCAGGTTCAAGGTTAAAGCGACCGATGCGATTGAAATTCCAACGTCAAACGTCTTTCCAAGCTCCCGGGTATAAAGCTCTTGGATTTCTGCATGGGTCAACGGGTGATTGTAGATTCGCACATCGTCGAGAGCGCCACGGAAAAACCAATCGTCGTATTCCGCTCGGGCACCGAAGAAGAGATTGGAATGGTAACCTTTTGTTGCCCCCAATGTTCCCGGTGAAAACCCGCCGGACCTTAGGGCTTGCCCGTTCACCCACAGTTCCAGCCGATGGGTCGACGCGTTCGCGACGGTAACAAAATGGGTCCACGCGCCGACAGGCGGCATCCAGTCATTCACTCCCGTGTTATCGTCGCTTCTAACCACAAACGACGGCGAGCCTTCGAAGAACAAGGCAAAATCCTTGCCCGGGGTCGCGTCGCCGTCAAAAAAGACGGACTGGTATCCGACCCAGCTGTCGAGCTTTACCCAAAAACTAACGCTCGCAGACTCCAAATCGGCCAATCCTTTCCCGCACATCACATAATCTCCCTGGCCATTAAAGCTGAGCGCACTCATTGCGTTCCCGAATCTATCGGAGACGTATTGGCCTCTGCCATAGACCGTTCCGGGGTTCCCGGAGCCGCTGAGATCGTCAGCGCTTCCGTTGAAGGGATATAAACCAACGAGACCCTGATCCAGGGTGGCACTGGGTGCCGCCACGGTGACCGAAGGCGTATTGGTATATCCAGACCCTCCAGAAACGACGGTGATCGAGGTAACCACCCCGAAAGAGAGCTCTGCGATCGCCGAGGCTCCATGTCCGCCTCCACCAAAGGTCACCAGGGGAACTTCAAAATAACCCGAACCTCCCTGGACGACTTGCACGTTCGTCACGGACCCAGATCTTGATACAAGGGCGGTTGCGGTCGCGGTTATCTGCGCGGTGGCCGACATAGACAGCCATCGAGTGAAAATAGCCAAGCCGACCCATTTTAGAGTCCTACCTACGGTCATAGGATTAGCTTTGTTGCCGATCCCCAAGCGGCGTGCAACGACAATTTTGGTGATTCGATGGCGTGAACGGACTTCGCCATTTGCCGTGTGGATGGGGTGGGGTCGCGTCAAGATGGCGTCGACATTGGGAAGGCTTGAAAGCCTGCGCTACGGGGCGGCATATCGCCCTACCGAATTGCTTTACTTCAATGGGTTACGGATCTTTTTGAGGTAGGAAGATTGAGAACTATCTGGAAGAAAGTACTTCCACCAGGTAGCGGATTTCGGCGTCGACGTCGGCGGAGGTGGGCACGGTTTGCATGATTTCGGTTCGGACCAAGACCCGGAAGCGCTTGCGCAATCGATGGATGGCGACTTTCACCGCTCCCTCGGTCAAGTGCAGGGCACGGGCAGCATCGGATTGGGAACCGGCGTCGGTGCCGATCAACCACGGTTTGAGGAGGGCAAATTGGGTTGATTTTCCCTCATCGGACCATTCACGGGACAGCACAGCCAGCGACCGCTCCATGATTGACAGGGCCCATTGGCGATCGAAATGCGTGTCGGGGACCGTCGCTCGTGCATCAGCAATATGAAAACCCGTATCTGTATCGCTATCGGCAAGGGGAGAATCGGACAGAGATTGCGGGGCGATTCCCCTTCCCCGTTTCAGCGCTTGTTCGCGATCGCGAAGGTCGGAGAGAAAGTGCTTCACTGCGCCCAGCAAGAAGGAGCGGAATCGGCCTTGATTCGGGTCGGCACCATCGAATCCGCCGCGAGTCAAGATTCGAGCAAAAAATTCCTGAGTGAGTTCCCGGGCC
>CAILNN010000212.1 GCA_903835555.1 uncultured Verrucomicrobiota bacterium | reverse complement strand
GGACGCCGCGGCGAGTTCACAAACGGCGTCGGCCAGGACCGCTAGTCCCATTTCCATATCCTCTGGCGAGACATATTCATCCGGATGATGACTCAATCCGTCCCGACAGCGCAGGAACAACATCCCCGTTGGCCCAATTCGGGCCATGACGGTGGCATCATGTCCCGCCCCGCTGGGGACCACAGGCGTTGGGCCTTGACGCCTCACCGCCGATTGTCGGATCAGGTCGATGAATCCCGCATCCATCGGCGTCGCAAGGCCTCGCTGCAGAACCTCGATTTGAAGAACCACGCCGCGTCGGTCGGCCATCGCCCGCAGCCCAGTTTCAAGAATCCCAAGGACCTCCGTTAAGCAGGCGTCCGATTCATGGCGGATATCCAGGCTGTGAACGACTCGGTCTGGAATCACATTGCTCGCACCGGGATTCACGCTGATTTGACCCACCGTCGCCACCAATCCCGGAGCGCTCTGGGCATGGCTCTCAATCAGCAGAATCGACTCTGCCGCTGCGCAAAGGGCGTCTCGCCGTAAATGCATCGGCGTGGTGCCGGCGTGCCCAGCCTGGCCTTGAAAGCAAAGCCGCATTCGTACCTGGGCGGCGATCGACGAGACAACTCCAACCGCTCTTCCCTCCGCTTCCAACCGGGGACCCTGCTCCAAATGAACTTCCAGATAGCCAAGCAGCCCATCGGGTGGCCGTTGCTGCGCCAGAATAGCCTCGGCTGCGACACCCCGGGCCTCCACAACCTGTCGAAGCGTTTGACCATTGCCATCGGTCATTTCCAGCCAGGCGTGAGGCAACAGCCCCGCATAGTACAGACTGCCCAAATAAGCGGTCTGAAAGCGCAAACCTTCTTCGTCGGAGAAACCCACCAACTCAACGTCAAACGGCAGGTGTTCACCCCAACATTGCAATTGTTCGATACAAGCCAAAGCTAGTAATACTCCCATCGTTCCATCATATCGTCCGGCATTGCGCACCGTGTCTAAGTGCGACCCAAGGACGAGTAGTCGCCGCGCTCCCGTTCCTGGAATACCCGGTGCAAGCCCCTGGCTTGTCCATCGCATCCGCAAATTGTCAAAGCCATCGATGGTAACGGTCAGTCCAATCTGGGCTCCCCATTCTTCAAATCGCCGGTGCACCCGTCCTACAGCCGGGGAGAAAAAGGTTCGGGTCAACTGTCCCGGTTCGTCGCTGATTTCTCCGAGCTCCGCCAACCGCTGGTGGAGTCGGTCAACCACCTCCTGGCTCAGGGGCCTTGTCGTTTCCTCAGCTTTCATCGCAGGTCAAGGTGTTCCATCCCAAAAGTAGCAGCAGCGTCCCGCCGCTTTTCCCCGAGGTTCAGCTCCCACGATAGGTCGAGTAACTCCATGGAGTGACCAAAAGAGGCACATGGTAGGATCGTTCAATATCGAAAATTCCGAACCGCACCGGAATTTCATCCAGAAATGGAATCGGATCGCTATTCACTCCTTGCTGGTTGAAGTAGGCCCCCACCTGGAATCGAAGCTCGTAAACTCCCCGACTGACCGGTGTTAGAAGAAGAAGCGGTTTCCCTGTCCGACCATCCTCATTGGTCCGCTCGGATGCGACCCACTCCCAATTCGCAGGGGACCATCGCCAAAGTTCAATCAATAGCCCCGCCGCCGGACGTCCGATCCGGGTGTCCAGCACATGGGTGGTCAGGCGTCGATCAGAGGAATGCATCAGGAAATACGATTTATTGTTCAAGAGACATCAACGCCTTCAGTCGATGCCAGGCAATTCGGCCAATTTGAGCCAATGCCGCCAGAATCTCCCCCGATCGATCGTTGCGCAGTCGACGCTCGAATTCGTCGAAGATTTCCGCTTGAGAATGGTCGCGAACGCAGATCACAAACGGGAAACCAAACCGCTCGCGGTAACGGTCGTTAAGCGCCGTGATGCGTGTAAATTGTTCAGCGGTAAGCTGGTCGAGGCGGGCAGATTTTTGTTCCAGCGCACTCTGGTCCGTTAGTTCCCCCGCAATCGCCAGTTTTCCCGCCAAGTCCGGGTGGGCACAAATAAGGCCAATCTGTTCGTCCAAGGTTGCTTGGGCGACGATGGCCTGCAGCTGTTCGTAAAGCTCGTCGACACTGCCAAACGGACGCTTCCCCGCCCCGCGCGCCGCTATCCAGGACGAATGCTCAAACAACGGCCCGATGACGGCAACAAATTCAGGCTCGGACAACTGATTCAGCGTGACAAGTTCCATGGACCTTGGAGAAGTCACTTCCAGTTGTGCGGACGTTTTGCCTGACCCAGCGAAATGTGTTGCCACGCAGCCATCCATTCGCATGCACCTAATCCAGAGTCAATACGGCAAGTCCGAGATCGGACTCCTGAAAGTTTTCCGTGACGGCGATCTGCAAACCGTGCAGGAGATCGTCGTCTCGGTCCTGGTGACTGGTGATTTTGCCGGAGCGTTCGAGCTGGGCGACAACTCGAAAACGGTTCCGACCGATACCATCAAGAACACGGTCTACGCTCTCGCCCATGACCATCTCGGACTCGATGGCATCGAGCCGTTCGGTCTCCGGTTAGCCGACCACTTTCTCGGCAAGTATCCCAGTTTCGATGGTCTGGAAATTCGATTGGAATCCAAACCGTGGGGACGAATGACGCTGGACGGCAAACCACATCCCCACGCCTTTCAGAAAACCGGCGACGGCACCCAAACGGCCTTGATCTGCGCCAATCGCAACGGATTCCGCGAAGTCAACTCCGGGATCAAAGACCTGGAAATCCTGAAATCAACCGGGTCAGGGTTCGTCGGTTTCCCCCGCTGCGAGTTTACCACTCTACCCGAGGTGACCGATCGTATCATGGCCACCCGGTTAACCGCTTCCTGGCAATTCTCGAATCCTTCCGCCGATTTCTTGGATGTGGCTTCCCGCGTCCGTAGCGCTTTTATCGACGTTTTCGCTCAGCAATACAGTCGGGCCGTCCAGGAGACCTTGTTTCAGATGGCCACCCTCGCTCTTGGGCGATGTCCCGAGCTGAGCCAAGTCGAGATTCGCCTGCCCAATCTCCATTATTTCCCCTTCGATTTGTCCCGATTCGGACAAGAGAACGACAGTGTGATATTCTATCCCGCGCCCAATCCGCACGGCGACATTTCCGCCACCGTTTCACGCTAATCGGTTTCCGCTCACATCGACATGCCTTTTTCCATTAATCCGCCGCCCCGTTTGTTGATGGGCCCTGGCCCCATCAACGCCGATCCGCGCGTCCTCCGCGCCATGTCGGCCCCCATGCTCGGTCAATATGATCCCGTGTTCCGCAGGATGATGCGGGAAACACAGGAGCTTTATCGGCAGGTATTTCAAACCGAAAACGAATCGACCGTGTTGGTCGATGGAACCGCCCGCGCGGGCATCGAAGCGATCTTCGTATCCGTTCTATGTCCCGGCGATGTGGTCCTGGTACCGGTCTTTGGCCGATTTGGTCAGTTGCTTTGCGAAATCGCCTCTCGCTGTGGCGCGGATGTTCGCACGCTTCAGGCAGAATGGGGGACAGTATTTGATCGCGAGACCATTGAGGCCGGGCTTCGCGAGCATCGCCCCAAACTCCTGGCCATTTGCCAGGGCGACACCTCCACAACCATGTGCCAACCGCTGGAGTGGCTGGGTGCCCTATGCCATTCGTACGGAGCGCTCTGCTACGTCGATGCCACCGCCACGGTGGGTGGAAACCAATTGGCGGTGGCAGATTGGCAATTGGACGCCGTGTCGGTTGGATTGCAGAAGTGTTTGGGGGGGGCAGCTGGTATTTCACCCATTACTTTGAGCGATTCCGTTGCCGAACTGATTAAGTCCCGGATGCACCTGGAGGCGGGAATTCAACCCGTCGGTTATGTCCCCGGCAGTGGTCCAAGGATTGCCAGCAACTACTTCGATCTAGCCATGATCCTCGGCTATTGGGGGCAGGGGGTGAATCACCACACCGAAGCAACCTCCATGCTCTACGCCGCCCACGAATGCGCCCGCATTCTGGTCGAAGAAGGGCTGCCAGCGGCTCAAGAACGCCATCGTTTGCACAGCCGGGCCTTGCGCATAGGATTGGAATCCATGGGACTCCGCCTTTACGGCGATCCCACCCATCGCATGCAGAATATCACCGGCATCTATGTGCCAACCGAGGTCGACGGGGAAAAAGTTCGTTCCACCTTGCTAGCCGAATTTGGCATCGAGATCGGTACCTCCTTTGGGCCATTGGCTGGGGTCATTTGGCGAATCGGTACGATGGGATACAACGCTCAGCGCATCCCTGTCCTGCAAACGCTGGCCTGCCTCTCAGCCACCCTCCGATTACTCGGCATGAAACTGCCATCCGACGGCATCCCAGAAGCCCTCCACGAATATCAGTCTCAAGACTCCTGATCACGCGCTCTAAGTGATGGCGAATGAAAAAGTTCCCCACGCGATCTCACGCAATCGTTCCAGGCACTTATACAACAGCGTTTCTTCCTAACCAAACAAGTCACCCGCAACTCATTGATCTTAGGAAACATCGGTAGGGCGAGACTCCGTCGAGCCGTAGGCGGTCCGGACCACGCCCCCCCCGCAAGCTATCCCTCGCCTGACCCCAAGCGCCACGCGATCCCCGTTACCATCCGTCCCCTCGCAGCCAAAGGCCCGACCCATATCAGCCTCGGCCATCGGCCAAGGTCCGCCGAGGGTAAAAAATCAAGAGGGCTGAAAGCCCGACCCATCCATTTGCGCCGTTCAGTCCTTGCCTTGGTGGTAATTTCGGGCGGAAAACAGGTCGATATTCGCATCAGAGCGAAAGTTCCACCTCGCGCATTGGCCGGGTTAAACAGGGGGGAAGTGCCATCCCTTGCTGCTCAGCCGTAGTTACCAAATCCTCCACGATTTCAGTCAGGCGACTATACGCCTCTATCTTGGAAGTTGCATGGCAGACACCGCCAGCAGGAAAGAGGTCGGGGCAATAACCGACATACGCGGCGTCCTCGTCGCTCCAGCGGACGTACATCAGATAGCAATCGGAGGTCTTCATTGCGTTATTTGTCGAATTGCGTTGCCAACTTGTTTTTCCTGGTAGGGCAAGGCGTCGTCCCCGTCGTGGCCGGAAATCAAGACGAACCCTTTAAACTGAGCATGGACGAACTTGCGGTGACTCCCTTTGCCGCCGCGAACTTGAACGAAGCCGACCTTTTCAATTTCCCGGACCAGCTGGCGAATCTTGCGCGGCATAGCGACGTTAAACAGGAACTGGCAGCCAAATCACGGGGGGAATTTGGCAACCAGAGCCATTTGCGTCAATCCATAGAAAAGTGGTCAAAAATGCCCAGGAGGTCAAAACGTCAGGAGGAACGAGGCCGTACCGATTCCCTCAGGGCCAAAGGCCCGACCCCATATCAGCCTTGGCCATCGGCCAAGGTACGCTGGGATTTAATCCAAAAGGGCTGAAAGCCCGGCTCAACTTAAGACGAGATCACGAGCTACGACCTCACGAATCGAATAAACGCTCCCCCGTGTTTGGCCCGTCTTCGGACAGGTCCCACGGTTTCCCTCATCTAATCACGCATCACCGCCTATCCACCCGCGCTACCGTCCCAAAATAAAACCCCATCGCCGCCGCCACTAAAGTGACTAAGGGACTCAACAAAATGCCCAGCTCCTTCACTTCCGTCACCGCCACCACGCCAGCTCGGACGAGTGTAAAGATAAGAAAGAGGGTCATCCCGAGAATACCGGCGAGCCAGTAGAAAATCCATCGGGGTCCACTCGATTCCATTTCCATGGCCTCGCTAAGGGTGTACCTCTGATCGCTATTGCCATTCGGGTCCAAGGTGTCTGCCTCCGTTGAAAAATCCAAACGGTGCATGGATTCAATTTCTTCAGCATTCAAGCCCGAATGTGATTCAGAAGCAGAACGCCTGTCGAAGCCAGATACCGGCCTGGCCCGAGTCGCAATTGAATCAGAATTGTTCATTGTTGAATCCCAGTTAGCGTCATCGCCAGAGAAATCCTCACCGATTAGATAGGGCCATTAGGACCCTTTCCGTCTGATGGGCATCAATCCATTAACGGCGTCTGTTGACTTCCCTTAACTCCCCGTCGGTATCGATCAGAATCCGTCCACCCCGATCCTCTTGCTCGATAAAGAACTGTTGGGCGCGAATGGCTGAACGAAGGGCCAAAGTAAAGTTGCTGCCATCCCGTTGAGCTAGAACTTGCAGAAAATCAACCAGATCACTTGGCAAGACCACCGTGATCCGCTGGGGTCTCACCTCGCCAAGTGAATGGGGACTCGTGTTCATTGCATCAAAGCGATGATCCGTGCAACAAGCTTACTCTTCCGGAAATATTGAAAAACGTCAACACAATCTTCGAAATGAATTTGAACAAAAAGAGGACAGGTAGGTAAAAATCAAATTCGACCAACGTAAGTCCCGCCAACGTAAGGAAATGCGACCGCGAACTATTGGGCCTGCAAACGGCCTTCGTCGAACCGCATACGTCTCGCCAGCACCAATTTATTCTCGGAAACCAATCTCGAGGGAAAGCACACTGTATTCTCCCCAATTCCGTTGATCGACGGACCGACGGCCCTAACGACCTGCTTGACCAACGACACCGGCCAGCGAAAAAAGCGATGCCATTCGGTCTGGATGGCGTTTTCCGATCGATTGGGGTCGATTCGCGCCAGACTCCTACGGGGACGCTGTTGGCCCCGAGGCCACGGCAAACCCAAACGGGGCGACTTGAGACAGCCTAGAGAAACTCCCTAGTAATAAGTCCAAAAAAGAAAACGCCCTGAAAGGGCGAGACAATTTCTGCCCCGGACTACGCGCTCGAAGCCCAAACCGACGACGTCTTCCCTACAGAACATTCCAGAACACGCCGCAAATGGCGGAAGGGGAGGGATTTGAACCCCCGGTAGGGATGAACCTACGCCTGATTTCGAGTCAGGTGCCTTAAGCCGCTCAGCCACCCTTCCAAGACCCATTTTACGGGCTTTTTCGCACTCTCAGCTACTTAGTATAGCCGCAAGTTGTCTACCGAGCGACCATTTTCAGACCAAAAACCAGCCCAACGGCGTCACCCCCCGGACAAGGCTGAACATGGAAGACAACCCCTGCCCGGAAGCGATAGACCTGATGAAAGCAATACCTCGCAATGCTCATCGGCAGCAAGTCAAAAGGTGGTAGCATGCGACACAAGGTGTGACCGCAAAGGTCAAAAAACTGCGGCATCCCTCCCATCCCCGTATTCGTCCGACGTGAGTCGACGCAAATGGTTTCGCGGGATCATCGTGAAGGGTCGGAAACCGCCGTTCCGCACGCTTCCCCCGAAAGGTCGTATCCTCAGGCCAGTCCGCAGAATCTACAGCGTGGGTCCTTCGGCAGTCTTGGAAAAATGGCGTTGCCTCACGAGCGACGTTGACGAAGAGACGCGGCCCTTGAAGCGAACCAGCAGGTTTGGCTCGACGCCTATCGCGGCTTGCCGCGTCTGGCCTCCCCCGAGGCTTTTCGGGTGTGGCTGTACCGTATTGCTCGTGCCCAGGCGGCGCGGGCGCAGCGCGCGGCCATCGTTGATCGGGAGAGACTCGTGCCCCTGGATGAACACGACGTGCCTGCCGACGAAGGTACCGATGGGGAGACAGCAGAAACGGCGGCGGAAGTGCACCACGCCTTGGCTCAACTGCACGCGTCGCATCGGGAGGTCCTTACCCTGCATTATTTGCAAGACCTGACCCTGGAGGAGATGGCCGCCGCACTGGATCGTCCGGTTGGAACCATGAAATCTCGCCTGTTTGAGGCCCGGCGCGCCTTGCGCCGCGTATTGAAAGACACCCGCCATGAATGAGCCCAAAGATAGAACCCAATTCACCCATGACCTATTGAAGCAGGAGCCTGCCATTGCCGAGGTTGGGTTTGATGAACGCCGCCAGGCGCTACTCCTCCGTTTGGAGCGAGCCAGGATGCGCGAACGGCGGGCGCGCCGTATCCTTTCTGGTCTGCTGGTCTTCGGCGTGGCCGTCACGGGCTCATTAATGGCGTGCGCCACCGGCACCGTCGGTCGCTCCTGGGAATGGCCCGAATGGATGAAGTATCTCGCGGCGATGGTCATGCTGCTGACACCCGTCGCCATGGTAATGATCCTGGGGCTTTACCTGCTGCGGCATCGCCGGGAATTGAAACAGGCGCGCGATC
>CAILNN010000211.1 GCA_903835555.1 uncultured Verrucomicrobiota bacterium | reverse complement strand
AGTGGGTATCCGCAGAAAATTTTCCCCTTCATCATCGACCAAACGGATGTGGACTGTGTACTCAGCTATAACCAGTACACACTGCAAAACAATCGGTTTGCCGAGGAAACCCTTCCGTACCTGCAAAGTCATGGAGTCGGTGCCATCAACGCTGGTCCATTCAGTGCCCGATTGTTGACCAATGCTCCCCTGCCCTCGTGGCTTAAGGAACCGGACTCGGTCAAAGCCGCCGCTCGAACGGCGGCGGCGCTCTGCGCAGAACGCGGAACCGACATCGCGAAGCTAGCCTTGCAGTTCTCAGTAGCCCATCCTGGGATTTCATCCACGATCGCTGGAAGCGCAAATCCACAGAACATTCGCAAATGGGCGAAATGGATAACGGAACCGATAGACTTGGAACTCCTGGCATCCGTCCGTGCTATCTTTGCCCCGGTTAAGAACTTGGGACACCTGGAAGGTTTACCCGAAAACAACTAATGTTGAATGGCATGCGGGTGATAGCCATCCTCACCTCCATGAACATAACCACTCGAATCGGGCTTATCACGGCAGGACTCCTTTTTACTTTCTCCTCCTTCGCAGCCGATGAGCCCAACAAATACCAAGTCACTGGACAGGTGGTGGAAGTCACCGACACCTCCGTCATCATCCAAAAGGGCGATGAAAAATGGGAACTGGCTCGCAAGAAATCGTTGAAAGGGGCGGCCAGCCTTAAAGTTGGGGAAAAAGTGACCATTTACTACCACATGGTCGCGGATGAAGTCATCGCCAAGCCGACTGGAAAGACCGGTAAATCCGCTAAAGGCTCCAAAGCAGAAAAATCGGCCAACTCGCAATAGGCTCGATCAATCGAGCGAGGTTTTTGCCTCGGGCGTGGGCCATCTGAAAATCCAGTCATGACTCCCACTTTGTTTGGGTTCCTGCGCCTCTTTGCGCAACTTGGAATATTGGTTTTCGCATTGTGTCCAAGTCTCACAGCCGATGAGGTACACCTCCTTGGGACACCTCGACTGGAGATGGGGACAAACCAAATTGTCATCCGGTGGTCGACCGACCAGCAAGCAGGAACTTCCGTCCTGTTCGGTCCAGTAACAGAGCGTCCCACCCGCCGTATCAAAGGAAAGGTGGGAACCAGCCATGCCGTCGAACTTCCCGGACTTGAACCCGGCATCCGCTATCGAGTTATTCTCGGGACCGCCCGGAATCCGCTCCAGACGAATGAATTTGTCCTTCCGTCAGGGACCGTGAGCAGTCCCACTGTGGTCCCTTTGGCCGTCATCATTCCCATTCATCCAGCGGCAACGACAACGGGTACTACGTCCAACACCATTGCGTGGCATTCCGACTCCAAAGTACAGCTGGCGAAATCGGAGTTGGATTCGGCAACCGCCTCGGTAGTAGCCCAACCCAATGCGCCTCCGGCTCGGGAAACCTGGTCTCACCCCGATACGGTCCAGGACCATTTTCGTCGGCACGGAGCGGATTTTCATGCGCGAGATACGGAAGAATACGCCGCCAAAGCGTGGCGATTTCGCCAACAGGCGGCGGCTTCCGGGTTTCTCGTGAAGAAAGACAAAAAAGGGGTCTTGCGAATCTATGATCCAGCCTCGGACACCTTTGGAGCCTACAATCCGGATGGTGCCACGCGGACCTTCTTCAAACCGGGGAAAAAAGGCTATTTCGACCATCAACCCGGGAAATTGGTAAAGCTCCATGAATGACCGGACCGTGAATAAGCTGAGTGGCGGCTATTCTTGTCAGGTGTGTGGATACCCGGAATTGCAATATCCTCCGCGCGACTCAGACGGAATCGCCTCGCTCGAAATCTGTCCTTCCTGCGGTTACCAACCCGGCTACGACGATGACTGTCTCGGGCGTTCAACTGACGAGGCACGCGCCCTTTGGATAGAGAGCGGGAGAAAATGGTGGAGCACTCGCCCGAGACCGGAAGGGTGAATCTTTCAACCGCAATCTCGAATTAGGGGAGTGCATTGGCTGCGGAGGTGGGCAAAAACGAAGCAATTCCAAGCTGTCATTGCTTCGCCGCTCTGCTTTGATCGGTTTGTGACGCTTGACCCCTTTAGAGCCTTTATCAGAGAACTGGCTGCCATTAGCGCCGAAGCCATTCTGCCCTATTTTGGAAATGCGCAATTCGGCTTGGAAATCAAGTCGGATGACTCACCGGTAACCATTGCCGACCGTTCAGCCGAATTGGCGATGCGCCGGTTGATTGAGAAACGATTTCCCAACCATGGAATTATTGGTGAGGAATATGGGAGCGAGCGGGGAGATGCGGAATTCGTCTGGGTGCTCGATCCAGTTGATGGAACAAAATCGTTTATCACAGCGGTACCCCTTTTCACCACCTTGATTGGCCTGCTCCATGAAGGCCGCCCCGTCCTGGGATGCATCCATCAACCTATTTTGCGCCAATTGATGGTTGGTGATGGCCAAGAAACCGTACTCAATGAGCGAAGTGTCCGGGTCCGACCGACGGCCAACCTGGCTGCTGCGACTCTTTTGACGAGTGACCCCCTCTTTCCTGCCAAATATCAAGACGGAAAGGGATTTGATGCTTTGTGCCGGTCCGTTCGGCTCTATCGGACGTTTGGCGATGGCTACGGCTACCTGCTTTTGGCCAGTGGGTGGGCCGACGTGATGGTCGACCCTATCATGAAACCGTGGGATTTGTTGCCCCTGATACCGTGTATCACGGGAGCCGGGGGACAAATTACCGATTGGCAGGGAAACGACGCCAGCCTGCCCTCAGCTGAGTCCGCAGTGGCCTCTTCCCCGGCACTCCATGGAGAAGTCATTCATCTTCTGAACGCGCGTCCATGAGGAAAACGCTTTTGCCCCACCGTTCCGCCCCGTAACGTTCCTGACATGTCAAAACCGGCTTTGGGTCGTGGCCTGGGGGCGCTGTTGAACGGAGGCACAAAACCTTCGCCTGGGACTGCAATGCCGCCCTCCAGCGCGGCTCCTTCACCTTTTTCATCTGGCAAAGTGGGCGGAGTGTTGCGCGTCCCTTGGTCCAAGGTGCGTCCCAGTCCGTGGCAGCCTCGTAAGGATTTCCCGCCTGAAGCTCTCCAGGAGCTGGCCGACTCCATTCGGGAACAAGGCATTGTCCAACCATTAATTGTCCGACCGGTTGACGACTATTATGAGCTGATTGCCGGGGAACGCCGTTGGCGCGCTGCTCAGATCGCTGGGTTGGCGGAAGTCCCCATCATAGAGCGGGTGGCTTCCAACCGCGAGGTGCTCGAACTCGCTCTCATCGAGAATCTCCAACGGGAGAATCTAAATCCACTGGAAGAGGCGTTGGGTTATGCCCAGCTCCAACAACTTTTCGAGCTGACCCAGGAGCAAGTCGCCCAAAAAGTGGGGCGGGCACGCACAGCCATCGCCAACGCTCTGCGTTTGCTCAAATTGCCGGAATCGGTTCAGTCGGCACTGCGCGACGGTCGGATATCCGTGGGTCATGCCAAGGTGATTCTCGGGCTTAATTCGACGACAGCACAGCAGACCGTCACCGAACAGGTCATCCATGGCGGTCTAAGCGTTAGGCAGACCGAAGAATTGGTCGCCCGTCTCCAGGCACCGGCACCGGTCGCGCCTCCCCAGCCCACCACGCTCGACCTTGGAATTCCCACCCGGGATCCACATGTCGTCGACTTGGAAGGCAAATTGCGCGAGCGATTCCTGACCAAAGTGGCCCTTCGCTATTCCAAGGGACGTGGAGCAATTGAGGTCCGTTTTCATTCGGATGCCGAGTTGGAACAATTGCTCGAAAAGCTCGGCATTTCGGCTGATTAGGCCAATCACTTCGGTTGCTTATCTTTATCGGTTACGGGAGTACTGCTGGAGTTGATTGATATCAGGCCAACAGTTCCATCCAGTGCACCGAAGGTCGACGTGTAGCCTTTGACTTTGCCATCTGGACCAAAACAAACATCCAAAAACTCCTTCCGGACTGTGATACCATTGGTGTAGCCACCCATAATCGGGAATGGGCTCGAAGAAATTTCCGCCGGGTGGTCAAACGTGTAACGATAGGTCGTCTCTCCCAGTACATTCTTTGTCTTGGAATAGGGTGATCCAACCAATGCCTCGACGTCGGACGGTGACAGTCCAGGGTGGATTTTCTGGACCTTCGTTGGCTCAAACTTCCGTTCACTGGAAGCACAACCAACGATCGCACATGACAACAGAGTCAATAACGGCACGCGTAATGTATTCACTGCAGGAGGAGACACACAATCAACGACGGCGGTCAAGGAGTGACTCTTTAATCGTCGACGTCTCGATTCCGAAGTAGTTTCATTTCGTACCTTGAATGGCCGATTTCACAAACAGGCCGAAACGGCGTGGGTTGATTGATTAATCGTCGGTGCCGACAGACCTTCTATTTCGCCCATGCATCCGGAGGAAAAACGGCTGAATCTGCGAACAAAGTCCGCGCTGGTGGGAGTTAGCTTGACTCTCGTCGCGACGGTGGGAACGACAGCGACTCGAAGAAGAAATCCTGCGCGTTAGCAAACGCGAGCAACGCCGAATCGGACATGATTTACACGACAGTCTGTGTCAGCATCCTCCTCGATCGCCGCGAGGATGCGATTCACTTGGTGATTGAAGATGACGGGATCGGTCTAGCTCAAATTCCTCCGCGCCACACGGGAATTGGAGGTGTTTCAACTCTTCGGCAAGGGACGAAACACCCGCCAAATTGCGTTTGATCTGAACCTCAGTCTAAAAACGATTCAATCGTTTGCCGCTCGAATCAAGGAGAAGTTTGGCCTGGAGTCGATGAACGAACTCCTGCTGGAAGCTATCCGTCACGAAAGCGTCGAATTGAAACCTGCGGACTCACCGAATACCGCTGAAAACGACTAGGGTATCCGCAGCTTCACTCAATTCACAGGCCGCGCCCGGTAAAAGTTCTGGCGATGAATCACACCGTCTGTGAAATCGAAACCGGATTTTGAACCAATGAAATTGACCATTGGCTGCCAGACAACCGGCGGGCTCAGCGACGTGGTGGATTCGATGAGGTAGTTCTGGCCGATTACCCCATTGGCGTGCAGATGCCATTGGTCAGGAGTAAGACGGTCGATCGTTAGAGTAGGCGCTGGAACCGATCCCGAGGTGGCAATGGGGATATCCGTCTGGCTGAAGTAAGCGGAGAATCCGAAACCGTAGGTGGTCTCCAGATCGTCGAGTCTGGCCACCAATAGCTGAAGTTGGTAGGATTGGCCCTCGCCGAGGGTATTTGCAGGAATTAAAACGGAGGTGGTGGTGCCGTCCAAAGCACCGGGTTGCCCCGGCTGAGGGGTTTCAAATAGCGTGCGATTGCCGTCCAACGAATTGATCGTGGCCTGAACATATTCATCGGGTGTACCGCCCGGGTTTGAAATCAGTACGAGCGTGAAATCTGCCTTTGAATTGATGGATTGTGCCGGTTGAAAATCCAATAGTTGCAGAGGCGCTGGAAATAGGGACAATGGAAGGTTAAACGAAAACGATAACTCACCGTCGTTAACCGTTGTGAGGGTGATGGAATAGTTCCCTGGCGGATAGTCTGAATCAAGAGCTTGGGCGGTTGAATAAGATGAACGCAGCTCTAAACCATTTCCGTCGGTAGAGGTCACGGGAATCGTGGTAGTAATACCGCTTGCTCCGAGTGGCAGCACGACACGGCCGCCAAGAATCGCTTGATTGGCTCCATCGGCAAAAAAGTTGAAAGAATAGGGCTGCTGCCGAAGTGGTGTCGGTACGCCATTTGTGACCTGCTGGTAACTGACACCTTTGAGGACACCAAATTCTGAAATATCCTGCCCCAAGAGAGTCCGCATGGCCAAAAAAAGCAAGATCGCCACGCATCGGCGACACCCCATCTGTCCATGAGTGTGATTCATTTTCATCGCTGCTATACTACCCAATCACAACGACGACAAAATGCAAGGCAAATTTCTCCGGAACGAGGCTGATAAAAACCGATGGAATATTCGGATTGCGACGATAAAATGAGCTACTGGATTCCAACCGATCGACGACCGATCACGTAAATATTCTGTCCCAGGAGGTTGACCGGCCACAACTTGTCCAAGAGTGGGCAGATTTTATGAAGCCCTTTCAGCATCCAGCGGCAAAGCGGCATTTTGCGCAGTCCCATGGCTGCCGGACTGGAAAACGTTTGGATAATCTCATGGAATCCAACACTCACGACCTGGAAGCCGTGATCCAGAAGCAGCCGTTTGAGGGAGGACCGCGTGTACCGTCGGGAATGGGGATATAAGTGCAGCCAGTCCTGAAGCATCTCCGTGATGGAGTAACGACTTGGGGCACCGGTCACGATCAAATTCCCTCCGTTCTTTATAACACGATGCAATTTTTCAAGGCTTTCTGATGGCATGGCACAATGCTCCAGCGATGCGCTGGCGACCACGGTATCGAATTCGGCATCTCCAAAGGGAAGTCGGTATGGGTGGCTAAGATAGGTGTAACGCATTCTGGAGAAATCACAAAAGGCCTTCGCTGGAACTTCCTCCAGGACATCCGCACCCGTGATTTCGACCTTGTCACCCATTTCCAGGCGGAGAACACAGGAATCCAGTCCGTGAAAGCACCCCCAGTCGAGTATTCTCGTTCCCTTGACGTAGGGCATGTACCGGAGAACAGTTCTGATTGCGCTAACAATTAATTCCGGCTGGTGGGAATGAGCCCCCAGATACTCCCACTTCCGGACGGTATGCTGACGGAGGTAGAGCTCCAGAATCCGGGGCAGATAAGCCCACGCGTCGCTGTCTATGTTCCGATGAGTGCCCTTGTTGCCTTGACCCGACGTATGGTCATTTTGAGTAACGCTCATTGGTAACGATTAAAGTATGACTGCTGTCCATGAAGGGTTTGCGGGTTTCTTTGCGACGGAAAGCTGACCGGCTGAAATCGGAAGTCAAGGGAAGTCAAGGGGATTTGAAATCGCAGGACTGGGTCGTTGACTTCATCAATCCATCATCCGCCACCAACCCCCAAGCGGGGGAGGAGATGTCGGTAGGTTCGGGTTAACGTGACCTTTGTACCGTCGCGCAATTGAATGCAGTACTCCCCATGGAATAACGGTTGCAGCTCTTTGACTCGGTCGAGATTGATAATGACCGAACGGCTGATGCGAAGGAACTGATCGGCTGGTAGTCGCTCGCTCAGGTTTGAAAGCGTCTCACGCAACAAATGACAGGCTGCACCGACGTGAAGTTCAACGTAATTATCCGAAGCCTCGATCCAATCGAGCTCACTGTACTTAACAAAAAGGACGCGCCCGTCGGTTTTGACGGCCAGACGGTCCTGCAACTTGGCCTCGGGACGCAACTCTCCCAACAAACGATTCAACCGCTCGGCCCACTCGGGGCCGGCATCCGGTTGGCATCGCGCACGGGCACGCTGGACAGCAGCAGCCAACCGTCCCTCATCGACAGGCTTGAGCAGGTAGTCGACAGCCTGCACTTCAAAGGCCTGTACGGCAAAACGGTCGTAGGCCGTGACGAAAATAATAACTGGGCGCAACTCTGGTTCCAATTGCTGGACGAGTTCTAATCCGCCGAGTTCAGGCATTTGGATATCCAGCAAGACAACTTGAGGGCGGTCCCGTCGAATGGTTTCCAAAGCGGAAACTCCATCGGCGCATTCGCCGACAACGACGACGTCCGCCTGACGCTCGACCAAGCGGCGCAACCGCTCCCGGGCCAATGGTTCGTCATCCACAATCAACACGCGAAGGGTCATAGGGGGCACGAAAATTGGTAATTATTGTTCAGCTTGGTGTTGGGAGCGCGTATCGCACGGGCAACCGGATGCGGACACTGAAGCCGGCGTTCGGCTTTCCGTCTGTTTCCATGGATTGCTGATCCCCATAAAGTTGACGCAACCGCGCCCGAGTATTGGCCAATCCGATGCCCTCTCTCTTGTTGGATGCAGCGACCGGTCCCCGGCCATTGTCGCGGACTTCGAGATGAAGCTGGCCGACTTCAGCAAGCGCACGAATAACGATTTCGCCCGGCTTCGCACGCGGCTCAATACCGTGCTTGATAGCATTCTCGACCAAGGGCTGAAGAACGAGATTGGGTACCAAGGCGGAACGCGTTTCCGGGGCTATCTCCATTCGAATGGAAAGCCTCTCCCCAAACCGAGTTTTCTCGATTTCCAAGTACCGCCCCAAAAAGTCAAGTTCCTCACCCAGCGAAACCTCCTGGGTGCCAGTGCTATCCAAAGTCCGGCGCAAAAGTTCCCCCAATCGAACCAGCATGCGGTCGGCGGCTTCGACATCGCGATGCATCAAGGCGGCAACACTGTTGAGGGTATTAAAGAGAAAATGTGGATTCAACTGCATCTGGAGAGCCTGCAATCGGACGTTTGCCAGATGCTTTTCCAGTTCGACCGCCCGCAACTCGCGCTCGCGCAATTGCCGCTGGTAGATGGCCACGTGCGCGGCACTCAAAATAATCCAATAGATCAGCAGATTGTAGTGCCACGTTTTGAGCAGCAGCGGATGAAATAAATCGGCATAGGGTCGATAATCGCCCGCCCATGAGGCTTGAAGCTGGCCGATATACGCCCGAACGGCGGCATACCCCACCGAAACCACCGCGCTCGCGGAGAGGTGAACTGCCAGATTTCGCACCCAGCCTCCACGATCGAGGGGAAATCTCCGTGAAAGTGCCAGAATGGGAAGCGACCAAACCGCCCAAACGTACCAATCCGCCAGACCGAATCCGATCGCCGTTCCCCAGGTCACGGGAACGCCGAATTGGGCATTGGACAAATGAAACTGCCCGGCAAACAGCAGACCAATCAGGGTCCAAAGCGCGACAAACGTTAGTCCGTTGGCGGCACGAACGCGGATGGATTTCCCTATGGCCATGAGCGAGGAACCATGGCCGAGAGAATTCCTTCTGCCAGCCAAATTCGTTCGCGCAAGTTTGAAAGGAGGTGGTTAACCTCCTTCCGCAACGTACCTCGCTCCCGCCCATGGTCTTCTCCCGTTCAAAGATCGGTCACCGCCGACGATTCAAGCCAATTTGCTGGCACCGGCTCTCGTCGGTCTTGCGGATACTCATTGTTGCTTTCGTTGTCGCTGGCTGTCGTCGTTCAGAAGGGACCAAAGGCGATTCTCTGGCTGCTGCCAGAAATGGGGAAACCCCGCCAACCGCTCCGTTTATCGACATCACCGAGAAGGCCGGAATCGGCTTTATTCATCACTCCGGCGGCTACGGTGCCAAGCTTCTCCCTGAAACGATGGGGGGTGGGGTTGCCTTTCTTGATTTTGACGACGACGGCTTCCCCGACCTTCTTTTTGTCAGTACGACCGGTTGGCCCGGACATTCGCAGCCTGGCATGACCAATTATTTGGTGACCCTCTACCACAACAATCAGCACGGCCAATTCACCGATGTCACGCCTCAATCGGGATTGAACGTTACCGGCTACGGGATGGGCGTGGCGGTCGGCGACTATGACAATGATGGGAGGGTCGATGTCCTCGTGACGATGGTGGGTGGAGCTCGATTATTTCACAACTTGGGTGGCGGCAAATTCCAGGATGTGACTCGTTTGGCTGGCGTCGGTGGATCGACCAACGATTGGAGCAGCAGTGCCGCGTGGATCGATTATGACAACGACGGACGACTGGACCTGTTCGTCCTCAATTATGTCGCTTGGTCCGCAAGCCTGGACGAATCCGGCCACTTTGAGCTACCCGGGTTGGGCAAGGCATTTGGGCCGCCTCGCGGCTTTTCCGGCACCTTCCCTCACCTCTACCACAACCAAGGCGATGGAACTTTTATCGATGTATCCGCAACCAGTGGAATTCAGATAACCAATCGCCTGACGGGTGAACCGTTGGCCAAGTCCCTGGCATTGGCTCCGGTCGATATCGACAATGACGGTTGGATTGATTTGGTCGTTGCGAACGACACTGTGCAGAATTTTGTCTTCCGAAACCAACACGATGGCACGTTTCGGGAAATCGGCGAGACATCGACCATCGCCTTTGATTCCCACGGGCAAGCCCGAGGTGCGATGGGGATCGATTCCGCACGATTTCGCAACGACGATTCGCTGGCCATCGCTATTGGCAATTTTGCCAACGAAATGAATGCCCTGTATGTGGCGCAACGCGATCCTCTCGTGTTTGCCGATGAATCGCTCGTCCGCGGATTTGGACCGGCCAGCCGTTCATTGCTGAAGTTTGGGCTGTTCTTTTTCGACTATGACTTGGACGGACGGCTGGATGTCTTGACCGTCAATGGCCATTTGGAACCGGAAATTGCCCGGGTACAAGTCGGACAATCCTATCGGCAGCCAGCACAATTGTTCTGGAATAGCGGACCCAATAATGGAAATCGTTTTCTTTCCGTGGGTGAAAAGGAAGCGGGAGCAGACCTCTTTCGCCCCATGGTGGGGCGCGGATCAGCTTTTGCCGACTTCGATGGTGACGGCGATCTGGATGTGGTTTTGACGCAAATCGATGGACCGCCTAAATTGCTCAGGAATGATCAGTCGCTGGGTCACCATTGGCTGAGGGTCAAATTGGTCGGTACCCACTGTAATCGTGACGCCATCGGCGCTTGGGTGACGGTTCGCGTAGCCGGACAGAGTTTATCGCGGCAGGTCATGCCGACACGAAGTTATCTCTCCCAATCCGAACTCCCACTGACCTTTGGGCTGGGAACCCAGACCGAGGTCGGCGGGATCGAAATCTCGTGGCCCGGCGGGGGCATTCAAAGACTTCCACGCCAACGTTCTGACCAAGTGCTCCAGATTGAACAACCGAAGTGAGAGTTGCGTGAACAAGAGCGAACGGTTGACCCACTTGCGGTGACCGCCTAGCGTCGCCACCGCTGTTTATGCACGTACTCATTTGCGACCCCATTTCTCCACGAGGTATCGCCTACTTTAAGGACCGCCCGGAATTTCGAGTGACCGTTTTACCGCAACGTCTTCCGGAAGCCGAATTGTTGGTGGCAGTCCGCGACGTCGACGCTTTGGTCGTGCGATCTGAAACGAAGGTGACTGCCAAAGTCTTGGCGGCGGCGGTCCAACTCAAGGTGGTCGGGCGTGCTGGAGTCGGGGTTGACAACGTCGACGTCGAAGCTGCCACGCAAAGGGGCGTGGTGGTCATGAATACGCCGGGCGGCAATACGTTGACCACGGCGGAGATGACCTTTTTCATGCTCGGAGCTCTTGCGCGTAAGATTCCCGCCGCACACGCCTCGATGGTAGGCGGAAAATGGGACCGCAAACAATTTCAGGGTACGGAGCTTTTTGGAAAAACTCTCGGAATCTTAGGCGCGGGCCGAATTGGCGGTGAAGTGGCCAAACGCGCCTTAGCGTTTGGAATGAGGGTCATCGCTTATGATCCGTTTTTGACGGAATCCAGAGCACGCCAACTCGGAGTCGAACTGGCCACCGACCCAGACCTCATTTATCGGGAATCAGATTTCATCACCGTTCACATGCCGGTTACTCCCGAAACTCGTAGCATGCTCAACGCAACGGCTTTTTCGAAGATGAAGCCGGGTGTCCGCATCGTGAATTGTGCGCGTGGGGAAATCATCAACGAGGCGGATTTAGTGGCCGCCTTGGAGACCGGACGAGTCGGTGGGGCGGCTCTCGACGTATTCGTCACAGAACCACTCGCTGCAGACCATCGTTTGCGATCGCTGCCCAATGTGGTGCTTACCCCGCACCTCGGAGCCAGCACGGAAGAAGCACAGGAAAAATGCGGCCTTGAAGTAGCCGAAATCATCTCGGGCTTTCTACTGACCGGTGAAGTCCGTAACGCGGTCAATTTGCCCGGTGTCGATGCCAAGACTTTTGAACTGGTCAAGCCCTACCTCCTACTGGGCGAAAAGTTGGGAAGTCTTCTGCGGCAACTGACTCCGGGCCAAGTGGATCGAATCCATATTACCTTCGGTGGCAAAGCAAAGGATTTGCCTCAAACGGATCCGGTCACCCGCGCCGTATTGCGAGGTTATCTCTCCGCAAGCAGCGGCCAGGACATCAACAACGTCAACGTCCGTGGTGTCGCCTCCGCGCTTGGATTGGCTATTGAGGAAAAACGTTCCGACGAACCGGTTACGTTCAACGAGTGGCTACACGTTCAATTGTTTCAAGGTGGCGAGAAGGTCTTGTCTGCGGGAGGAACCTTTTTTGGTTCGCCCAACAATCCTCGAATTGTCCGCCTATATAGCCAGCCGGTAGAAATCCCGATCCATGGGCACCTCCTTTTCGTGCGCAATCAGGACCGCCCGGGAATTGTCGGATTGCTTGGAACCGTTCTCGGACGTTTTGGCGTGAACATTGCCAACATGAGCCTCTCGCGAGACGATGCCGGAGGCCAAGCGCTGACGGTCTTGCATTTGGACTCGGTGCCACCATCCGAAGCTTTAACCGAGCTCCGGAATGAATCTGCGATCACGAGTGTTCAGGTAGTTTCGCTCTAAGTGGGTGGATTCGTCAACCTACACCTGCTGGGTCATCTTGACACCAAGGCGTAAGAGGGTGGCGGCATCTGCTTCGGAGGGTCCTTCGGCATAGATTCGGAGGATTGGCTCGGTTCCCGAGCCCCGAAGCATTAGCCAAGCGCCGTTTTCTGCGATGAATTTGACGCCGTCGGCTGACTTGACCTCTTTCAGCGGGGATTTGGCCAATTTGGCCGGCGGGTTCAGTTTACAGTACTGCATCAAGGCCGCGCGCTTCTCCAACGGAAAATGGGTGTCGATTCGTGAGTAAAGGTGGGGACCAAAATCGGCTTCGAGCTCGGCCAGCATCTTGGCCACCGACTTTTTCTCGGTCGCCAATAGCTCCAGCAACATGAGCCCAGCCACGATACCGTCGCGTTCTGGAATATGCCCGGGAAAGCCAATTCCGCCGCTTTCCTCAAACCCAAGGAGGACATTTCCACGAATCATTTCAGCGGCGATGTATTTGAAACCGACGCCGGTTTCGACCATTTCGACGCCGTAATGGGCGCACATGCGGTCCACCATGGTCGTGGTGGTCAGGGCTTTAATCACCCTGCCTTTCGCCTTGCGATTGACAACGAAATGCCGCAGCAGCAGGCAAATAATCTGGTGAGTGGTCAGGAGCCCGCCGTCTCCCAACATACCTCCCACCCGGTCAGCATCGCCATCGGTCACGAGGCAGATATCATGGGGATGCTCAGCCAGCCATGCCGCCGATTTAGC
This sequence comes from uncultured Verrucomicrobiota bacterium, assembly GCA_903835555.1. Lineage (GTDB taxonomy): Bacteria > Verrucomicrobiota > Verrucomicrobiia > Limisphaerales > UBA9464 > CAILNN01. Next base: position 28,179 of record CAILNN010000211.1, on the reverse strand, counting down.
ATAGTTCTTGGCGATTGGCTCGGGGTTGATGCCACCGAAATTGGGGTCATGCGCGGCATTGAGCGTGGTGACCTGGCAAGTGGTCCCTTCGAGCAATTGATCGAAACAACCCGCACCGACGCCATACATGGCTTCGTGGGCAAACTTGATCTTGGAAGCAGCAATCAAGGGGAAATTGACCAACTTTTTGCAGGCGGTGAGATGAGCCTGGCCCAAGTCCTTGACCACCAATCGCTTCTCGGACTTGGCCAGATCGATGGCGAGTCGCTGAATCGGGTGTTTGTCGAGGAGTTCTTCGATTCCCTGACTGGTGGTGGAATCAGCGGACCCGCCGAAATGCGCTTTCAGTTTAAACCCGTTGAACGCAGGAGGGTTATGGCTGGCGGTGATCATGACGCCGCCAATGGCTTTTTGCTGCCGGACGGCAAACGAAACGGCGGGAGTTGGAACTGGGGCGTTGCTCAGCGTGACCTGGTATCCATTGCCAACAAAGATTTCGGCGGTGATCCGGGCAAACTGATCGGAGAGAAAACGACGATCATAGCCAACCACAACTTTCTTTTCCGTTCCCGCGACCGGATTGAGTCGCCAGTAATCCGCCGTTGCCTGGGCCACTCGGCTCACATTGGCAAAGGTAAAATCGTCGGCGATGATGGCGCGCCATCCGTCCGTTCCAAATTTGATTGCAGCCATAGTTATCGTTTTGCAGTAAATCACGGGGACCTGCAAATGGGCAACTGACATAAACCACTTGCGACAAGAAAGGCCGCGCTCTAAAAATACCCGTCTGTCGGAGGGAAGACCTTCCGAACTTGTGCCAGCGTAGCTCAGCGGTAGAGCAGGGGACTCATAAGCCCTTGGTCGGAGGTTCGATTCCTCTCGCTGGCACCATTTTTCTAGCCCCACCTTTTGCGAATTCGAGTGGAGTTGAGGTCACACCGAAGGCGGGAAGCCACGAAGAGGAATGAACTGGCTATTGCTCTTCTCAATAGAAGGGTTTCTTCAGACCCTCGCAATTCAATTGTAACCTGTTGATTTAAAGTAGGATCGGTAGGGCGAGACTCCGTCGAGCCGGGTGCCATACCCCGTCACGGCAGCGCCCGTCGACTCATGAGCCGTAATTCTGCCCAAACACGGTCTTCCTTTGCGTCTTGGCGCCTTAGCGAGCCCTTTTCTTTGCCAGACACTTTCGGGTCGCGGAATTCCGATGATATCCGGTCTTCGGTTGACTTCCAGGGGATGGGAAATAGTCTGACGGAGTCTCGGCCCAGATGCCTCCCTCCCTTTCATCTTCCTCGACCGCTCTGATGCTGGCTTTTCCCATCCTAAACCATTCCCTTCCCGTGCGATTCGTAGGGAGATCGTTTGCCAAGATTGCGTCGGGCTTGGCGCTGTTGCTCTCTTTGATGTCGTTTCGAGCCTGCGCTCAGGTACTCTCCAGCGAGGTAGAGCTTCGCGCTCGTTTCCAACAAGACATCACCCCCTTTTTGGAAACCTACTGCGGCTCCTGTCATGCCAAGGACAAGCCCAAAGGGGATTTTGACCTCCGTCCCTTTAAGCGTATCGAGGACGTCATCGCCGAGGAGCGACGATGGAAAGGAGTCCTCGATCAGGTTCGCGAAAGCCAAATGCCGCCGGAAGAGGCAAAGCGCCAGCCGTCAAGCGAAGAACGCCAGCGGTTTGTTTCCTGGATACGCGACCTCCGCACATTTGAGGGACACCGAAACGCAGGCGACCCGGGATTGGTCACCGCCCGACGCCTGAATCAGGCCGAGTTCGATAACACCATCCGCGATCTGACTGGAGTCGACCTTCATCCGGCCAAAGAGTTTCCGGTCGATCCCGCCAATGAAGCGGGGTTCGATAATTCGGGGGAGTCGCTGGCAATGTCCCCTGCCCTGCTCAAGAAGTATCTGGAAGCTGGACGCTCTATTTCCGAGCATTTGCTGCTGACGCCCACGGGCTTCACTTTCGCCCCCTACCCCATCCTGTCCGACACCGACCGCGATAAATTTTGTGTTCGCCGGATCGTCGACTTTTATCAACGGCAGCGAACCAATATCGCCGATTACATTTTCGCCGCTTGGCGCTTTGATCACCGCGCCGAGTATGGACGGGTCCCAGAGTCGCTGGCGGAGCTGTCTGGTTGGGAACACCTGAGTGCGCCCTACCTCCAGGCGGTCTGGGAGGCCCTGTGGTCCAAGAAAGAAGTGATGGGGCCACTGGCTGGGCTTCAGGCGATTTATCGTACCATGCCGTCCTCACGCAAGGACGAGAAATGGGCAGAGAGCACGGCGCGCGAAATGGCCGACCTGATCGCCAGAATTCGTGCCCTCACGCGGGTTGAGGTTCCAACCCTCCGGGTTCACAACATGAATGCCGGAACTTCCGCTTTTGTGCTCTGGAAGGACCGGGAAATGGCGACGCACCGACGTAGTATGGGAGGAAGCATCACCAACCTGACTTTGGACAGGTTGGGTGTCCTATCCGTCAGCCCGGCGGCCGAAGCACTGACTTTGCCTTCCGAGCCTGCCGCCCGGGTGGAGTATGAGGCGGCCTTCAAGCGGTTCTGCGCCCTGTTTCCCGATGCCTTTTACCTATCGGAACGCGGACGTGTTTTCTTGGACCGCGATGAGGACAAGGATAACACGGGTCGATTGCTGAGCGCCGGTTTCCACAATCAGATGGGCTACTTCCGCGATGACGCTCCCTTATACGATTTGATTCTGGACCAGGCCGGGCGCCAGGAATTGGACCGTTTATGGGACGATTTTGAGTTTGGCTGCGAGCTGCCCATGCGAATGCATTCTGGTTCCATCTGGTTTGATAGGGCTGAATCGGACTTCGGTACCGGACCTGAGTTCGCCTTTGCCCACCCTGCCGATAAGGACATTGTTTCGGAGGCCAAGTTTCGCCAATACGCCGAAGCCTTCACCGCCAAAGTTCACCGGATGAGCCAGGATACGACGGTTTTCGCCGCTGTGGACCAGTATTTTAGAATCAGCGAGGCCAATATCCGGCGGGTTGAAAAGCAATGGCTCGAATCGGAACCCCGGCATATCGAGGCCCTTCAGGAATTCGCCGGTCGGGCCTATCGTCGGCCCCTGACAGAACTAGAACGCGCGGATATAGCCGAATTTTATCAGCGGCTCCGAACCAACGAAGGCGCGGGGCATGCAGAAGCCGTCCGCGATACGCTCGTGAGCATTCTGCTATCGCCACATTTCTGCTATCGACTGGACCTGCCGATGGCCCGCAAAGGCAAGGAGCCGAGCTCGGTCGAACCGCTGTCGGACATCGCCCTGGCCAGTCGATTGAGTTACTTCCTCTGGGCCAGCATGCCCGACGCCGAGCTGATGCGGCACGCCGAAGCGGGTGACCTGCACCAACCGCCGGTATTACTGGCTCAAACCCACCGGATGTTGCGCGACGTCAAAGTCCGTGGGTTGGCGACGGAGTTTCTGGGCAACTGGCTCGATATTCGCCGGTTTGAGGAACACAACGCGGTCGATCGGGGTCGTTTCCCGGACTTCGATCATGAGCTGCGGTCGGCCATGTTTGAAGAACCGATCCGGTTGTTCATCGACCTTTTGCAGCAGACAGAGGGCAACGACACGGGAAAGAGTCGAGCTGAGAGGTCCATCCTGGACCTCCTTTATGGCCCAAGTGACATCGTCAATGTTCGTCTGGCCCGCTTTTATGGACTGCCCGTTCCGGGCAAAGAGATTCCCCCCTCTGATGTCTGGTGGCCCGTAGATGACGCGAGCGATCGGCAACGTGGCGGACTGCTCTCGATGGCTGTGTTTCAAACCAGGAATTCACCCGGACTCCGAACCAGTCCGGTGAAGCGGGGATATTGGGTCGTCCGCCGCTTGCTTGGCGAAGAAATCCCGCCGCCGCCGGCTAAGGTACCGGAATTGCCTTCGGACGAAGCCAAGCTCGGCACTCTCACCCTTCGACAGACGCTGGAACAACACCGCTCCGACAAGGCGTGCGCCGGGTGTCATGCCCGATTCGATTCCATTGGACTAGCCTTTGAAGGTTTCGGGCCAATCGGAGAGCGCCGGACCAATGATTTAGCCGGGCATCCTATCGACCTACGAACCACCTTCCCGGGTGGGATGGATGGCGAAGGGGTGGAGGGTGTCCGCGAATACATTCGGAAATTTCGCCAAATGGACTATGTGGAGAATTTCTGTCGAAAACTCCTCGCCTTTGGTCTGGGCCGGACGCTTCAGCTATCGGATGAACCGACCATTGACGCCATGCGCGAAGATGCGGTGAAGAACGGGTATGCGGTTCAACGTCTGATGGATGGGGTCGTCACCTCGCCACAGTTTCTCAACCAACGTAGGGCCATTGAAGTCACCAAGAAATAGGAAAACATTCAAAACGGGGTGGGAATGCGGCAAGACGCCGCTTCAACTTTGGCTCGAAATCACAGGGAAAAAAGATCACTTTCAAAATTATCCGCAATGAACCCAATGAATCCCACCGCCCCTGCCCTCGACGCCGCCCTTCGGGCTCATCGGCTTTCGCGACGCACCTTTCTTCGCGGAGCTGGGGTGGCCATGGCGATACCGTGGATGGAGTCGTTGCCTGTTTGGGGACAGGAAGTGACCAAAGCGGGAGCGACGCCGACCATTCCAAAGCGGTTTGCCACCCTCTTCATGGGCACCGGTATCAATCCTGACCATTGGTGGGCGAAGGGCAGCCGGGCGGAGATGGAGTTGGGAGAATGCCTCAAGCCGCTGGACAGCCTCAAGACCAAGCTGAATTACGTTCACGGATTATTTAATAAAGCCGCGACGGGAGTGGGCATTCATCCCGGCCAGACCGGTAATCTTCTCTCGGGTGTCCCACTGCAAAAAGGAGCGGAACTGCATGGCGGCATTAGCATGGACCAGGTGCTGGCCAATCGCATCGGCCAGGACTGCGTGCAACCGAGCATGGTGCTGGGCTGCGAACAGCCAACGACGGGCTATCACGAATCTAATTTTTCGCTTGCCTATAGTTCTCATATCTCGTGGCAAACGGCGACCAGTCCCGTCCCGTTGGAGGCCTATCCATCATTGGCCTTTGATGCGTTGTTTGACAACCGAGGCAGCCAGCGGACGCAGAGTATCCTGGACCGGGTCCGGGAACAGGCCGAAGGATTAAGCCGCAGAGTCAGCTCGACCGATAAAGCCAAGCTGGACGAGTATTTGACCAGTGTCCGCGATGTTGAAAAACGCATCGAATCGTCGAGGGCAGCGAGAGAGCGTGCTGACCTGACCCTAAAGGAACGCGGACCATCGGCTGTGGTGGCCATGAGACGTCCGGAGAATGGGTTGCCCGAAGACCTGCGGGAGCACATGAAGCTGATGTGCGATCTGCTCGCGCTTGGATTCCAAACCGACAAGACGCGAATCGCCACCCTGCTGCTTTGCCGGGACCTGTCGGGCTTGACCTATCCGTTCCTCAATGTCCGCAGTGCGCACCACGGGGCCTCGCATTCGGACCAGTCAGAGGAATACCAACGGATAACGACCTATTATGTCAGTCAGTTGGCCTATCTAGCCAATCGGCTGAACGCGATGCCGGAAGGTGAAGGAACAGTCCTCGACCATTCCTGCCTGATGTTTATTTCCAACATGTGGTCCGGCAGTCATCACGATTCCAGCAAAGTACCGGTGCTCCTGGTGGGCGGACTAGGAGGCACGCTCGAAACCGGCCGCGTCTTAAACTACCTGGAAAAAGGAGATGAAAACCGGAAACTGTGTAGCCTCTACCTATCTTTGATGGACCGCATGGGAGTTGAATTAGAGCGATTTGGCGACGCGGATGCGCGGTTGGTGGGGATTTAGACCTCCGTGTTAGGGCTACCATGCTGGATTCCCCGGTTGATTTTCACAATGATCACCGTTTCGGTGGTTAAGGCACGGTGGTCAAACCATTGGGGTCACGCGCCTACAGCCACAAGATGAACAACACCACCCCAAGGCGTTGTCTTGGGCTTTCTGATTTCGCCCCTTCGATGCTCACTGGAACGTGCGACGGGAAGGAAAGGAAAGCCTGCTCTTCCTCCTTCGTGTCCGGCGAGGCGACAAGCGCTGCTGGCTGCTTTTGCAAAGGCGTGCGCCTGGTCGATGCCGAGGAAATGCCCGGCAACGTTTGGGACTGGACCGATAGCTGGTATTTTTCTGATTAAGAAATACGGGTGTTGAAGGGCGGTTCCTGGAGCTACGGCCCGGAGATTCTGCGTGTTTCCTTTCGCTACGACCTTCATCCCGAGATTCGTCTCAACTATATCGGTTTTCGTTGTGTATTGGTGCGTGATTCGCTCCCGCGGACCGGCCTCTGATGGCCCTTTTACTCTTTTCCCTTTTTCTTTTCTGCTTTTTGTCTGTTTTCTTGGGTTCTTCCCGCACTTCGGTAACGCGCGACAGCGTCTTGGACTGCGGTTGTCCTCTACTGCTTTTGGCCTCGCAATCGAACGTGCCCGGGAGGACCTCTGGCCGCCTTCCAATTCACGGCCGTTTCCAAAGCGCCAGAGGACTGGCGCACTCCACGCCCTGTCGGACATCCCCTCGCACCATTCCTTGGGGAGCGCTTTGACCGATCATGGACCACTCGATACCCAATCCATGCTACCAACGACCGCGACCAGGTTGTGCTGGAGCGAACCCGGGGAATGTGGACTTGCGGCTACGGCTTTTGAGATGCTCCAGACCCGGATTCCCGGATTAGACGGGTATTAACCTCGATCTGCAGTTGGCAGAGCGCGGTCTGTGCCTGGAGCTTGAGTACTGACGCGCGCTCGAGGCCCTGCCCCAGGCCCATGAGCCCGAGGATGACCGGGACCACCCACTCCGGGCACCGGAGGACGATGAAGGACGGGAGGACCTGAAAAAGGTGAGGGGTCACCACCAGGCCAATCAGTATCCCCAGCAGAGCGGAGGTCACAGTGGTTACCGCCGCCCGGGCATAGAGGCGGTTGGCGAACGTTTGGATAATTTCAGGTTGATAGGTGGCCATAGAATACTGGATTCCAGCGAATGTTGGTCGTCATGTCGCGACTTTATCTAAAGTCAGAACTCTGAACAGCTTGCGTCCAATTGTCCTGACAACAAACCCACGGTAGTCGGGATATCGTTCGAGGACCAGATAGGGACTGGTCAATCGCCACATGCAACGCACCTTCCATTTTGCTATCGTGTCCGGATTGTGGCTACCCAGGCAATGCCGTACCAACGCCCGAAATAGCGGTTCATATAAATGGGGGGGGAACGGTACGAACAAGTAGGGGTCGAAACGGATTGATTTGGGAGCAACCGGTGAGCGTCAGTCATGCAAGTACTGCGCACGTTGCAGAACGGTCAAAACGTTCCACGCCGTCGGGTGGCACAGAATGTGATCAGCCGTGCGACAATTTGCAGACCAAAACTAATTTTGACACACTCCCGATCTGCCTTAAGCCAACGGCCCCCTGAACTTGAACCATCTTCTCGTAGCTATTTTCGGACTGTGGCTCCCATTGCAGTCATTCGCTGCTTCATTTCTCATCCGGCAGTATTCCCTGGGTGAGGCCGACGTCGGAGCCGTCGACGGTACCGCTGCCACCCAGTCATCGGACGATCTGTCGGCCACCGCTCTCACCCTGAGTGGTTCTCCGCTTTACACCGCGCAGGTGCCTCCCCACCCTTTCCGCCCCGGACTCGCACTCCGCTTCAATGGCTCTAATTACGGCTCCGCAGCCGGTCTCCCTAGCCTAAACGATAATTTTGCAGTTGAACTCTGGGTGCGCCCTGCCTCGACCAACTCTGCTGTCGGTGCCCTCCTTTACAATGGCGACCCCGCCGCCAATGGATGGGGCCTGCTTCTGCAAAACGGATCCGTATTCGCCCGAATCGGTGGATTGGCTGATTTCGGCTCTACCGTCTTGCCGGTCAATACTTGGAGCCATGTCGCCCTCATTCGTGATAGCGGCGTTGCCACCTTCTTTGTCAACGGAGCCGTCATTGAGATATCCACCGCGACGCCGATCCCTGCCGTTGGCTCGCTTGCCATCGCCGCCGCCCCCTCGGCCCTGGATCAGGTTGGCTTCGACGGCATCCTAGACACCGTACGCATTCTTGGTTTCTCCCCTGGTGGGTTTTCCGTGGCCGACCTGAACTACCCTTCGCGTCGTATTTTCATCGAGGGCACAACCACTCCCACCCCCACCCTATACTGGGCGCTGGATCTACCTTGGACAGTTCAGACCAGCACCAATCTAGCCTCGGACAGCTGGACCGACCTTGTTGATCCGCCAATCCAGGCGGACGGCTTCAATCAACTCGGACTCCAGCCGTTGAGCACGAGCCATTATTTCCGGCTAAGCACCGCGCCCAACCCGATACCATCGGTCTTTGCGTCTTACACTGGACGATTACAACGTAGGCACGTCAACCTGAGCTCAACCGACGTCGCATTGGAAGGGGAATTGTCAAATACGTTGAAAGCTACCGTTGTAAGTCGATTCGACGCTTTAGGATCCGTCGATCCCATGACCGGCCTTGCCACTTCATTGAGTTTTCATTGGGAGGTCTATGCACCCCGCTTTTACGCAAGTCAGTTAGGGGTATCAGCCGATGCGCCCTTTCGTGTCCACGGATTTTCCGGTCAGGAAACGCCTGTCTTTTCGATTGGGCCCAATTCCTTAGCGTCGCTAAACGGTGATCTTGCCGACTCTGAAGCCCAGTATTGGAGAGTAAGGCTGATCATCCGGCACGGCCCCTTCGAACCGGAACAGGCGGCGACCCAGGAGACAGAGAGCTGGTTCCGGTTTGGATATGCCCGAAGTATGGTGACGCTTGAGCAAGCGACAACATGCCAAAGTTTTACGCAAACAAATGCTATTTGCCCATTCGAAAACGCGACTTATTCGCCTTGAGAGTATGCACAAAGCAGATGCCACTTCTGTTCTCCCTGAACTCCTGTCAAGACTTTGGTTGCGGCACAGGAACAATCGCGGCGCGGTCGTAACCCTGCGCGGCGATGCGATCAAGAATGTTTTCGTAGTCGGCGGCTGACAGTTGGCGCTCGCGCGCCAGAATCCACAACAGCTTGCGACCTGGCGTTCCGACGACAGCCCACCGGTAGTCGGTATCCAGTTCGAGGACGAGATAGGTGCTCGTCAGCGGCCAGATGAAACGCACCTTCCATTCGGCGTTTGTGTCCGGGTTGGTCACCCAGGCGACCCCGTGCCAGCTCTTTTCGGGAGCTGCGAAGTCGCCCTTTCGGAACGTGAAAATGTTATCGAGCTTGCCGTCGGGGCGTTTGGCGTAGGTGTCGTAGGAGGCGACTTTTCCTTTTTCAAGAGAATAGGGGATGTTCGCGATGACGTACCAACGCCCGAGATAACGGTCGAGATCCACATGGGGAACGGTACGGAGGGAAAGAGCTTGAGACGTGTTCATATGGGAGCAACCGACGAGGGTCAGCAATGCGATCACGGCGCACGCGACGGAGTGGACGAAACGATTCACGGCGGAGCATGGCGCAGAAAGCAAAAAACCGCTCGAAAATTTGCAGGCCAAAACACATTTTGATGCACTCTTGATCTGATTTAAGCCGACATCCTCTAAACTCGAACCATCTTCTTGTAGCTGTTTTCGGACTTGGGCTCCGACTGCAGTCATTCAGTGGTTCGTTCCTCATGCGGCAGTATTCCCTGGGTGAGGCCGATTGGGAGGTCTACGCACCCCGCCTTTACTCAATTGAGATATGCCCAGAGCAGTCCTACGCTTGAGGAAGCGACAACATGCCAATCTTTCAGGCAAACAAATGCAATTTGCCCTTTCGAAAACGCGCCTTATCCGCCCTGCGGGCACGACCAACGCGAATGGTAAACCTGTTTTCCATGGATGTCATCCAAAGCGACGGCCGGCAGTTGGCTTCGAATTGGCGGTGTGGCGAGCAACAACGTGAATCAGTCTATTTCGCAATGGCATGGTCACCGATAGATGGAGTCACATTTGATGCGCTTGGGCCGCCACAGCAAGCCCTGTCCGCAAGGTGCCGAATCAGCCCCTCTTTTGTAGGTATATCCTTAAATTGTTCTCCGTTGAGGAACAGGGTGGGTCCCTGAATACCTCTTCGCTGGCCTTCGGCGACATCGGCTTCGATTCGTCCCTTGTCGCGATGTTCATTGAGTGCGGAGGCGAACTGAACAAGGTCGAGCCCGAGCTTTTCAGCAATGGATTTGAAAGTTCCTGGCTCTGCTGGACCCTTTAGAGAGAGCAACTGATCGCACATCTCCCAAAAGTGCCGCTGTCGAGCGGCGGCCATCGCTGCCTCGTGTCTCTGAACTCTGCCCGGATTGTCCTGCGCGGGAAAATGGCGAAACTGCACATGGACACTCGATCGTTCTTCGACCACCTTCTTAAGGAGTGCCATCCATGCAGCACTATTAGGGTCCCCCAAATCCATGAAGGCCTCAACGTGCTCGGGTGCTTGCGGATCGCCCAGGCTGGTGGCCGTTTCGTCCCCCTGCCGCACGATTGGGTCATGGGTACCCAGTAGTTCTTCGACATGTTTCTTCAGGCTCTCCAGCGACTGCCGACCGACCAATCGCTTGCCGTTGATGAAAGTGGTCGGGGTGGCTCGAATCCCGAGTTGCTCGCCCTCGGCGATATCGCGTCGAACGATGGCCGTTTGGGCAGGGGTACCGAGGCTTTTTTTGAACCTGTCGAGGTCAAGGCCCATAGCCTTGACGCGGTCCATCAGGTCATCCCCGGGTTCCAAGGGCTTGGCCATGAGCGATTGATGCATTTCCCAGAACTTTCCCTGCTCCAATGCTGCGAGGGCAGCCAAGTGAGGTTGCATGCCGACTCCTTCCGGGGCTATGGGGTAGTTTTTGAATACCCGGTAAATCCGCCCAGGGTAAGCTGCGGTCAGCTCGGAAAGCACCCGTGAATTGATCCGGCAGAATCCGCAGCGAAAATCGGTGAACTCAACGATGGTTATCGGAGCATTGCTAGGCCCGCTGGTGGGGGAGCATTCGAAGTTCAGGGCAAGCGGCTCCACCGGTGTAGCCTCCCAAGCGGGCGCAGCCGGCGGTGCCGGGGTACGGACCAAGGCCTTTAGCTCATCCAGGCCTTGGATTCTGGTTCCGTTCAAAAAGAGAGTGGGCGTCGTGTGCACGCCCAGGCCGCGAGCCTCCGCCAAGTCGCGGAGCACGATGGCCCTGAACTCCCGCTCGTCGAGAGCATCTTCGAATCGTTTGAAGTCGAGATCGAGTGATTTGGCCATCCGCAAGAGGGCGCTACGAGCCGGCTTAGGCTGTCTGAACAGGAGATCATGCATTTCCTGAAACTTCCCCTGAGCCCCGGCGGCCAAGGCCGCCTCGTGCGCGGGCAAGGCGGACGTATCGGCCGGGGCATGCTTGAAGAGCTTCTGAAGAGTAAGGTGTCTGGATTTGGCCAGTTCATCTAAAAGCCCATCGACTTCCGCACACTCCGGGGAATAAAAATCCGAAAAAATCAGGGCCGTCACCTCTGTGGGTGCCGATGGCGTTTCGGCTGAATCAGCGGCGTTGCCTGCCAGCACAGCGGATGAAAAGAGCAGATAGGTCCACAAGATTGAAAGGAGGTAGGGGAAGTACGCCGGGAATCGAGGTGGTAATTTATTTAACGTTTTCATACTGATTTGTTATATCGCCTATCTCGTTGGCTCTTTTGCCGGTTCCCGTTCGATTTCCAAATGGAAACAAGTCGATAGCTGAGGCCCTCAGCGCACACCCCTTTGGGGTTGACACGAGTCCAGCAAAAAATGGCCAAACTCGGGACAAACACTTTGGGGTTGGCAGAATTGAGGCCCGCGTTTTTTGTCCATCTATTCCAATTAAAGTACTTTCCCAAGAACCGTTTTGCTAGGTGGACTCGCACGATATCGCGCTAGGGTACCACCGTGAAGGTGGGCGAGATTCCTTGATAGGGATTGATGTTCCGCGAGCTATCGAGGGAGAACCCGCTATGCTTGATGCGATAGGTGCCCAGCTGTGCATTCGGACCAAGAACCCAGGTCATCTTCAAAGCGGATGCAGCCACGCCCACCCGAGTCCATTCGAAGGTGGTATCCCAGTCGGCGTCGGTTCGGACGGTTTGCCAAACGGAACCATCGAAGCGCTGCACCTCCAGGAAGGTTGGCAGCGCATCAACCTTTCGATTTTCGACGGTTCCGAAAACATTCTTGGGATGGCCTCCCCAGAAACTAACGACCACCGTCGCGCGCTGACCTCGTGAATACACCCGCTGGTTGTCGGGACGGAGCCAGAGGGGATCGATGACGAGATCGCCGAAGGCGACGAGAGGGCCAGTGCAGGCATCGGGACCATCAACGGGGTTTAGATTGCGGAGCCATCCGCTGCACGACCAGCATTCATTCCGTCCGATGTCCAGGAACCAGTCCGGTCCGCGGTCCGAACAGTAGTATTTTCCAAATCGGGTGGCGGACGCAGAAACTGCCGGGATGACCTTTTCGCAGGCGGTCGAGACGCCGATCGGGAAGATCGTGCGGTTGTAGCCGTCCGGACAGGACCAGCAATAGCCGGTTCCGATATCCAAGAACTGACCGCTGGGGCATAGGCCGTCATAGCGGGTAGCACTCGCGCGGACCGATGGGATGACCGTTTCACAAGCGGTACTGCCCCCGATGGGAAATATCGTGCGATTGTAACCGGATGGGCAGCTCCAGCAATAGCCGGTTCCGATGTCCAGGAACTGACCACTGGGACATAAGCCGTCGTGCCGGGTGGCGGATGTGTCGTCGGCCGGGACCACATGTTCACACGCACTCCCATCATTCCAGGATTTAAAGATTAGCTTGGAGTAGCCATTCGGGCATCGGTAGCAGCGGCCCAAGATAAAATCAAAAACGTAGCCTCCGGGACAGTCGGTTCCGAATATACCGCTCCCCCGGGTGCTATCGGCTGCGGAATAGACGGAATAGGCTGGCCGTTCGCAGGCCGCCCCTCCCGTGACGGGCCAAATGGTTCGGTTGTAACCGTCGGGACAGCTCCAGCAAGCGGCGGTAAAAATGTCGTAGAACTGGCCCGGCCCACACCCGGCTGGACCATATTTCGTGGCATAGGTATCGACGGTCTGAGCCGGCCTTTCGCAGGCGGAATCACCGTTGACCGGGAAGATGGTTCGATTGTAACCGTCCGGACAGCTCCAGCAGGCACCGGTCAACAGATCAAAGAACTGGCCGGGTCCGCATCCGGCCTGGCCATGCTGCGTAGCGGAGGAGAACACGGAATACGCTGGTTTTTCGCAGGCGGAGTTTCCGTCTACGGGGAAGATGGTGCGATTGTAGCCGTCAGGACAACTCCAGCAGGACCCAGTCAATAGGTCAAAGAATTGGCCATCCGGACAACCGGCCTTGCCCTTATACTCGGCGGCTCGGGTCTGGGGCAGCGGTGGAAGGTCCAAGATCGGGTCTGCCGCTTTGAGAAGTGGGGAAATAGGCGGACTGGTCCGCGGCATGGGCAGGGTTTCAACCTTCTCCCCTGAGACCAATGCGCGGGCCAACTCCGTGAATTTCGTTTGATAGCCTGCCAGGGTAAAGGCACCAAATTGGGTGGAAGCCGCCTCGTAACCCTGCTCCAAAAGTCCGGTACTTCCGAGACTTTGAAACTCGTATTCCTCATACGTCGTCACATAACCGGAATAGTCGTTGGCAAGACCGGCGATGACCGCGTGAGTGCCTGGACCAAGAATCGCTTCCACCGTTTTTCGAAGCCTGGAACCGGCCATGCTGGTGAACTCTCCGGGCACCGAAAGAATCGCCAGATTTCCGATCCGGAGGATGGAGATGGGGATAACCTGAGGAGTCCAGGTCATTCCTTCAATCGCTGTGGTTCCGGTGGTCAGCGCGACATCCTTTGGATAATGATAAAAGGAGAACTCGGCTGTGGCGGGATCAGTGATGATTCCGGTCACCAACCTGAAGGCATCGATAACAAATTTTGGAGCTCCTTCGCCATCCAGGGTTCCGGAGGCAAAATCGATGCCCAGGGCACCAATGTAGGTCTGCCAGGGCGGCTTCGTGGTGGAGCCGGGAAAGTCGACGCCGGGAACGTTGTACGGATAAAGATTCAGCGGTTTGACTGGCAGGGAGGCGAAGGAAATGTAGGCGTGCCTGTAATCGACGGAGCCAAAAACGCGTGCGGGAGTGCCTTCTACTCCTCGGTAGAGCGATACAGCTTTTTCGTACTGGCGAGTTCCAATCTGATTGGCACGCCACGCGTCATCCGTTCCATTGGCTGGCCATCCGGGCTCCAACGTTCGGCGGTTCGCCGTCATATCCCCAGGGTTTGAGTTGGCAAAGCCTGCAACAAACCCGGACGAGTTGGGATAACCTCCGTGGCCCGGGTAAAAGGTGCCCATTTGTTGTTCAAAGAGGTAAGCCGCCAAGCCCTTGTTGTCGCTCGTCAGAAGGTGGTTCTCCTTGGAGAACGAAACGCCGTGGACTGGGAACCAGTTGAACATTCCGATCTCTTCACGATTCACATGTTCAAAACGCAGGCAGACCATTTTGGTGTCCCGATTATCGTTGCCAAAGGGATTTCCGAGCTCCGGTTGAGTGATTTCGACGTTTTGGAGGAAGGCGTTCGCCTGGCGGTTCTCATTGGCATCGTCCAGATTGCCTTCGTTTAAGGAGATGCGTCCCGGAGCCAGGTCGCGATGGGCCTTTTTAATGGCCATATAGATGCCGTGAACCATGGCGTCGTATGTCTGCCAGGCGAAGCCGCCAATGGAGATATTATACAACACGTGATGGGAGTGTCCTCCCGCACCACCGTGCGTGTGGGTGGCGCTGAGGACGATATTATCGGCAGAGTAATAGTCCTTGAGTTCGTCATCTGCGTTGATCAGGTCGATGACCCCCTGCGTGATCGAATGAAAGAGTTGCCCGGTTTCCACCACCACGAAAGCGACCCGCTTGTCGCCGGGCTGACGTCCGGCGACCACAAAGGCACGTGCCCATTGGCGGTCATGAATGCCAGCCGATCTCTGGTTTGATTCCGCATAGCCCATCATCCCGCCATCGGCGGCAGGACCGGTGACGTCGTGCATTCCCCTACCCACGAGGTAGGGGTAGAGGGCGAGGTTCGAGCCATCGCGAAGGTAGTCGTCCGAATAGGTCCGTCCTGTGACGGGAGAAATCTGCCCGGCATCCCTGGGATTGAAGGGATTTAGAGGGGGATGGCTCTGCTCATAAAGGTCATCGATGCCGTCGTTATCGATATCACCAGGATTGTCATTGGGGACACGCACCACGCGGTAGTACCCCGATGCCACCGGTGGGTTTGGGTCCTCAAGACTTCCGACATTGGGAACACCCGGTTTTAAGGCGATCGGGATTGCGGCACCGGTCTGCAGGTCCACACGCTGGAGAATGTGGTAGAACTCCGAGGCGGATTCGTGGTGGACGACGACCCGTCCATCTGCGCGGGTCACATCGGTAATGCGAAAGCCTTGGGCGAGTGAGGTGGCGGATTTGGAATAGACGAAAACGATCAACAGGACCAATGCTCGCAAGGCAGTTGCCGCACGTGTCGATAACGTCGTAGGCCGATGGCGGTTCATTTTCCCGAAACGATACAAATCCAAGCAATTCATACAATAGTCATTCCAAAATTCAGTTTTCGGGGTCAGGCTAGGTATGGCGTGCGGGGGGCGGCGTGGTTCGGACCGCCGAGCAGGTCTGGAGACCTCCGGTACGGCAGGCTGGAAAGCCGGCGTTACGGAGGGGAGTCGCGCCCTACTGATGTTGCTTAAATTCAATTGGTTGCGGTTATATCATGACGCTTTTTACCTCCGCGGATGCGAAAAATGCCGCCTTGCCGCACACGAAGGGGTTTCAACCGACGGTGGGCACAAGACTCGCATTGGAGAATTCATTTTTCGGTCGGTCGAATGACTCCATCGCTTCTTTTTTGACAACTGTCATGACCACGAAGCTGAGGAAGAAGCTCTGCGGTTCATCTCAGGGGTTCAGGTGAAGGGAAGCCCACCTGCCACCGTGAATCCAGAGCGCAGGCGACGCGAAGCCTGCGCCTGCGCACTCCAGGACGCTGCCGCGACGTCGGCTGGCATGATCGCGAATCCGAGGTCGCGATTGGTGGGAATGCCATCGAAAGCCTAACAAAGTCGAACCAGGTTTGGGGGAAGTAAAGGAACCTGCTCGGTCATTGCCGCTGCCCTCAGTTCAAGGTCGAGTGTACCCAGCGGGACGTCGCGGCGAATCGCCAATTCGAGATAGGCCGCGTCATAGATTGTGAGCTTATGTCTTTTGGCCAACTGAAGTGTGGCATTCCATGCTTCGTCATGCGCGGCGTCATCCATTACCATCGGAAGCATCTTCAGGCGGGTCATATGCCGATGTGTATCCGCCGAAGCGATGCGGTTACGATGTTCCGCCAAGCAGAGCACATTTGCTACTTCCCATCGCCACAATGCAGGCACATATGCCTCGGCACCCTGTCCGAGGCTGTCCAAAACCTGATCGGTGACGGGCGTCGCCTCGTCCTCCAGAACAAACGCCAGCGCCAGTGACGAATCCAGAACGAAATTCACGGACGTCCCTCGCTGCGCAAATCCTTGACCTTGATGGCCGGCATTCCGGGAGGATTGAGCAGATTACGCGACGCCTTCATTTGCGCGATGGTGTCCTGAATTTGTTCAAGACTGGCGCGCTTGGCGGGAACGAGTTTTGCGGTCTCCTCGCCGTGCAGTGTGATCGAAAAACTCTCGCCGCTTCGCACCCGGTCAAGAAGTTCCGAGAATTTTGCTTTGGCTTCTGAAGCTGGAATAGTGGTTACCATACTTCATCTCTATGCGTAATTGTTTCGACCGGTCATGGACCAATCTATATCGTTTTCAGGTTTGTGTCAATTACCGGTCCGGTTGATTGGTACTGCCAGTCCCTACGGTTCCTCTGCCGATCCGCCGAGAGAATTCGGGGTACGCTCTCAGGATGAACCGCAGATTAACGGCGAATTACACAGCTTTTATCATTATTGGCGTCAATCTCTGAGCGTTCATTTTTCTGTTGATCGAATGACTACGTCGCATCCGTTCTGTCAGGTGCCAAGTGCAACCCGTTGGCTATGGCTGGGCCTTGCAGGGATGGTGGCTTGGATGGTTCCCTGGGCGTCCGTCGCAGCGACAAGCCCCAACATCATTTTCATCCTCACCGATGATCAAGGCTATGGCGACATGTCTTGCCATGGGCATCCGGTACGCCGGACGCCGAACATCGACCGACTTCACGACGATTGCGGAAATCGCGGGCGCAAAACTGTCCCGTAGGGCTCGTGCCCAAATCGAGGGGCGTTCTCTGGTCCCGCTCCTTAAAAATCCGGAGGCACCGTGGAACGATCGAACATTATTTACCAATCTGGGCCGGTGGCCCAAGAATGGAGACCCGACCTCCGCCAAATACAAAACCTGCGCCGTACGGACCCCGAGATGGCATCTGGTTTCGCCGGATGACGCGGGTGAACCGCATTGGATGCTCTTCGATGTCGCGTCGGATCCCGGCGAGACCACGGACGTCAAGGGAACGCATCCAGAAGTCATCAAGGAATTGTCGTCAAACCACGACCGCTGGTGGGATTCTGTGCAGGGATCGTTCGTGAACGAACGCGCGATTGGTCCGGCGATTAACCCGTTCAAAGAGCATTTTGGGCAACAATTTGGGGGCGGACCCAGCGAGGAGGATTTACGCTTAATAGGCACAGTGTGGTTTAATCTCGTCGCCTGAATCTCTTTCAACCCCTGCGGGGTTGGCAGAGATTCCAAGTACCTTTTTCTGGCAAAGTTACGGGGTAGAAATAGAATAGAGTGTATAAATGTTAATCTTTCGTTAATCACGGATAAACGAGGCGGTAATATTCGTTTCGATTGCTCGTGATGAGACTGAGGGTCGCCGAATTGGTGGTGGTCGAGCCGGGTACCGTCCCCCAGTCGCTCAGGTGACTACTGACTCCCAGGTCCAGGTTGTTGGTTTGTACCAACAACCGATAGCCCAGGTGATCGATTGGCCAGCTTAAGTTCAGTATCCCTCCGCTTACTTGGCTCGCCAGCGCTGGTTCGGCCTGGCTGGGCAGCTCTTTCACATTAACCGTGTAGGTCTGCGTCGTGACGCCATCGCTCGCCACGACTTGCAACCGCACGACGTTTGTCACCAATGGATTCGGGTTTAACGCAAGCGCCGCGCTCGGCACGCTGGAAACCAATAGATTGGTCGTTCCGTTGTAGATCAGCCAATGGGTCGCATTGAGGCCGGCGTCGGTCACGGTCACCGTCGGCGCACTGCCATAGGGTTCCACCGCCGTATAACTTAGGATATTCGAGGCGAAGGATGGGGTCAGACCTCCGGATGGACTCAAGGTGACCGAGGTCAAAAAGGCATTTGTGCTGGGCGAAACGTTTTCGGACAACCGCACATTGTCGATGTCAAAGGACGTTCCCGCCCCTGCCCCGGCGGTGCTGAACCCGACCACAATGTCTCCATTACCGCCCTCGTTGCCTGTGGCAGTATAGGTCACGCTGAAAGGGGTGAAGGTGTTGGACGCGAGCGTGGCCGAAGTGATGACCTGGGAGGCGAGCGCAACCAACTCCGAGTTGTAAAGCGCGAGCGTGCCGTTGGGAAATCGCCCACTCTCCAGACCAAATGCTGCCGTCAATGTGTACGTGACTCCCGGCTGATATCGATTGGCCGGTCCCAAATCCTGATAAACTGTTGCCGACCCACTGGCTTGGTTCATGTAGATCTGGCAATAATTTTCGCCCTGTGACCCGGGTGGTGGATAGGCAATGAATCGTCCGTCGCCGGGTGCTGGATGGATGATGGCGACCACTGCGCCTCCCGACTGTCCAAACACGTTCCAACCCGCTGGGTTTTCAATAGCATAGGAGCCAGGAGCCACGGTCTGTTGCTCGAAAGAAGGGTTGATCAGCAGCGGCCCAGACGGTGTTATCACCGTGGCGATCGGGGAATTGGAGCTTTCGAATCCGGGCGCCAAAGCGGAGACTGCATAATAGTAGGTCGTGCGATAACCAACATCGGGATCGGTGTAAGTACCGGCAGTGATACCGCTGGCCACAACCAAAAATGGGCCAGCGCTTGAGATGGATCGTTTGACGTTGTATGCGGCAGCACCCGGAACGGGATTCCAGTTGAGGGCCACCGCGTAGCCGTTGGTCATAGCTGTCAAGGTTGATGGTGCGGGCAGGCTTGTGACCGAGGTAGGGTCCATGGTTAACACCTCACCAGGCTGAGTTGGATACGTCAGTATGGTGCCTGAGAGGGTGCTGGTACTGGAAAGACTCGAGACACACCGCACGGTGGTACCCGGCCACGGATTCATGAGATTAAGTATTTGGCCCGCAGTACTTTGGATTCGTACATAGTTGGGCGAGCCGAGAGTGATCGCGCCGGAGACTAGGAACCCGCCACAGGCATTGAGGTTGCCAAATGCAGCGGATTGGTTGGAGGGCCAGTTGGGGAAAATGTGGATGTTGGTCTGGTAGCTTTGGACGAACATCGCCGCCAAGGTACCCGGAACAATCGAGTAATCCTCGGTTCCGCCACCGCCCAGGTCGAGCATTGAATTAGGATACTGATAGTCCGTTAGCAACGTGTCAAGGTTCGACAAAATAGCGCTCGGGTCGTAGCCCACGCAGGCTGCTCCCGGATAAAAGTTACAGGCGTTATTGTTATCGAGCCATTGAGCCGCCAGCCAGATGGTATTGGACGCAGCACGTAGGGTGGCCGGATCACTCTCAAGCCCCACGTTCCAGCCGGGGTAGACGACCTGACAAGGACCCATTCCCGCGCTGCTGTTACGCAGCAGGTGATCGTGGTACAAAGCAACCGCCGGCGTGGGGAATGCCGTGCCCACTGCAGAGGCGCGGATCACTTGGACGTCCGCCGCGTTGTAGGGCGGCCCCAAGTTATTCAAGCTGGCAATACTCTCAGCGGGCACAATGGACAGTGGTGCCAGGCGGAAGTCGATGTCATTCCATCGCGTGCGGCTCTCTGCATCCACATTCAGGGCCTCGGACATCTGCACGAGAGCCGGATAAACGAGGTGAATAAACGCCAGCGTGGTCGCTGGATTGGTGTCATCTCCTGATTGTTCCCAGGCTGAATCATGAAAATCCATATATTGATTGCCTCGGAGGACCAAGTAGCTATCCCAAAAATCGGCAACGCCTTTGAGATACGGATAGACCTTTGCCGCGTAGTTTGTGTCCAGCGTGTACTTCCATCGCATCGCGCAATTGACGGCGGCAAACAGCGAACACGACTTCTGGCCCCAGAAAGAACCGGGGTCATCACTCCACCCAGGCGCTGGGATCAGGTGGGTGTAGAAATAGATTCCGCTGTTCGTTCCGAGAATATGCCGGGCGGTTGCGCGCCCGCGAGATATCTGGTCGAGCAGCGGTTGGTCATAGTTATCGGTTAGTTCCACATGATTGCATGCCAATGCTGCCCAGAATGGGGCCTCGTAGTTGTAGTCAAGCGTGTAGTCGCCTTGCCAGGCGGGCGTCGTCGTTGTGATAAAATTGCCCCACAACCCGGGAGCCGGTGTATTGGACCGACTGCAGCAGGCCAGCAGGTAAAGTGAGGCATACCAGTTATCCTGTATCTTTTGGTTGGGAATCTGAACGAACGACTTCGACCAGAAATTGCTCCACCAAGCAGTATGCGCTTCGCTCAGAACGTCCAGGGAAGCCGTCGTGGCTTGCTGGGTCTGTCGCTGTGCGGTCGCGAAATAGTTTGTGTCGTTGCGATCGGTGACCGCCGCCAGCACGATGATCGCTTGCCCTCCTGCCGGAACGGTGAACACCAACGCGCCCTGGCTATTAGTCGTGGCGGTTGCTCCCACCACGCTTTGCATGAGCACGCCTTGAGGGGCACACCCATTGTTGATCACACTGGTATCGCCCAGATGCGTGACCATTTTGTTCCAGCCCATCATACCGTCAGTTGCTCCCGTGGGAAAAACCACCGGAACGCCGACCGGAGCGCCATTGGTGAAAAGACTCAGTGTATTCCCATCGTAGGTAACCGCGGCTTGAACCCATTGGTTAGCCGGTAATGGGGTGCTCGCGGCGGTCGTGAAGGCGTTGACAGGGTCCTCTGAAAAGGTGAGGTACGGGCTGCTAAAATCGAGGTAGCCGCTTTGGTTCAGCGTCGCGCTTAACTTCCCGTTCACCAACTTCAAGGTCAACCCCCGCACATAGGGATACGGAAATGTGGCCCCGTAGGTTTCGGGATAAGGGATTTGGGCGGTGACAATGTTGCCACTCACGTTTGGCGCCGCGACATTGACCCAGATAGAAACCGTGAATTGATTTTCCGGTAGCGGTAAGTCGCCTATCGCCACTTCATCGTCTGCGCCGCCTGGCAGCGACACCGACCCACCGTGGGAATCCTCCGGGTTTAGGCTCGCATTGCCCATCAAGGACGCCGCGCCGATATGGGTTGGCGACCACCCTATCAACGGCGTGGGTGCGCCAGGACTGTCCAATGCCGCAAGTGCGGAGGCTGACAGCGCTTCGTCAAAGAGGCGCAGGTCAGCGAGCTTGCCGATAAACGGGGCGGTGCCCAGCGCGTCATGCAACTGATTACCCAATTCGAGATAGACGGTGTCAGGCGACACCTTCAGCCACGTCGAGTTGTTGGTCGAACCGTAAGTCGCCGGGTTGCCTGCACTACCGGCGAATCCATCCAGCAACTGGCTGGTTAGAGACAGTGGTTGCGAACCGCCGTTGTTCAGTTGCAGGACAGCGGTGTTTTCCGCCGTTGCCACCCATGATGTAATCGACAAAGCCGAAGCGCCGTTGGCAAACAGGCCGGTGACAGTCGCTGGGCCTACATTTTGATTCAGCAAATAGGAACTGCCACTTAAGGCGGGAGCGCTGAGAGTCAACGAACCAACCGGCATGATCGAGCCTCGTAAAACCCCGAAGAAATCCGCCTTGCCTACGTAAAATTTTAGCGCCGAGGCGGGACCACCGACCATGATTGCCATATCGCCATTGCCAATCACCGGTGCGTCGGTCACCCCGGAGGTGGGCAAGCGGGTGGGCGGCGCGGTATGGCTTCCCACAACCGTGGCTGCGAGTGTCGGCCCCACCGATATTGGGTCGGGGACGCTTGGCTGGTTTAAAAAGGGGACCACCGTGAGAGTCGCCACCGCGCTGACGATGGAGTTGGACCCGCTGGTCACGACGAGCCGATAGGCTGAAGCCGACTGGCTGGTCACATTCGTAAGACTCAGGACGCTGCTGGTCGCGCCCGCAACGCCGCCTCCGTTGACTAGGTTGGTGAAGCCCGATCCGCCATCTGCCTGCCACTGGTAGATCAATGGCGCATTGCCGTCAGCCTCGCCCCGAAAAGTCACAGTGCCGCCCGCCAGGCTGGTGAGCGAAGCGGGTTGGTGGATAATGACCGGCGGGTGATTGGATGCCGCTGTCGTTACCAAGCGCACCTGATCGAAGTCAAAATACGAACCGCCAGCGGCGGCTGGGCTTGCGTAGAAACCGATGATGATGGTGCCATTGCCCCCCTCTCCGCCCGTGGCGGTGTAGCTCACGCTTTGATCGGTGAAAGCACCCGGAACGAGATTTGTAGGGCTTACGGTTTTCGTGGTGATTGCCGCGAGTGCCGAATTATAAAAACCGAAGGTACTGCCGATATCAAAAATTTGGTTGGTTTGCAGGCCAAATGCGGACGTCAACTGGTAGGTCGTTCCCGGTTGGTATTGGATTCCCGTGTTCTGATAAACCAGTCCTCCGCCACCAGCCGCCGTCATGTAAATCTGGCAAAAGTTTGTGCCATTCAAGCCGGGAGGGGCGCTTGACGGCCAAGGCTCGCCGCCGCCCGGTGGACCGGGATTGACCAGCGCATCCACGGTTCCCGGAAGGAGGGCTGATTGCCAGAACAACGGGTCGCCCAGGAGATAGCTGGCTTCGGACACGATCTGGGCCTCAAAGGACGGGTTGGCAATGGCTTGCGGGGCGGGGTTGGTGAACGTCACCATGGGCAATCCAGAGTAAACCTCGAATTCATAGAGCCCCACGCCATTGCCATTGACATCCTGGGTCGAGTTCATCCGGACATACCGGGTGTTGCCGGCGACCGCAAGGTCGCTGAGGCTGCCGATCCCATTGGTGGTGGAATAGGCGTTGGTCCAGGTAACGCCATCGATTGAAAATTGCAGGCTGTAATTCTGGCTATAAGCGGCCTGGCCGTAGCCGTTGTTGTTCCAATTCTGGGTCACCCAATCGAGCCGGATACGGGCAACGTTGACGATCGCGCCGAGGTCCACCATCACCCATTGAGCCGGGGCAGAAGATGACCACCAGTAGGATCGGCAATCGCCATCGAAAGCCGCCTTGGGGAGAGTGCTGCTGGACTGGACGGAGGACGCCCAGGTCGGTTGGTTGAGGGCGATATTATTTGAGGCGCACAATTGCACGCGGTCGAGCTCAATCCAATTGAGATTAAAGCCGCCATGAACGACCTCCAAGCGGAGCGACCGACTCCCCGTGCCGCCGTCTATCGGCACTGTCGGTAACGTAATGGTCTGCCAATTCTGCGAGCCGCCCGTATTGGGAATATTGGCCGTGCCCAGAAGCGCGCCATCCAACCGGACCCGCAACTGGCCTCCATCGGCGGGCGATGCCACCCGGAAGCTGAGGCTATAGATAGCGGACAAATCTGGGGCATTCACCGTGTATTCCAGCCAATCGCCGGAATTCAGGACACCGATGTCATAGCCTCCTCCCGTATCCGTGGTTATTTCGATGCCCACATCTTCATTCGTCCGGTAAGCCCCTCCCAAGTTTCCCGCAGCCGTGGTGTGGTACCCCACGCCCTGGCCGCCGGTGTCGAAATCCTCCGCTTCAATTCGAGCCGGCAGGGCGACTGCGGTGCCGTGAAAAGGAGTCTGCGGTTGAGCATACACTTCGAACTCCTGCACCCCATAGCCAACCCCTTCAACGCCTTGCCGCGTGCAAAGCAACCGCAGGTAGCGACCCCTTCCCGAGACCAAGATATCCTCCAGACCGCCTTGTGCCTCATTCCTGCTAACGATTGTGGCCCAGGTGCTGGCGTCCGAGGAAAGCTGGATGGAGTAGGCCGACGCATAATTTGTGTTCCATTGCAGTCGGACCCGGGACAAGTCCTTCATCAAACCCATATCCACCAGGAGCCACTGCGGATCGGTTGCCGACGAGTTCCAGCCCGTCGTCGAATTGCCGTCCACTGCGACCGGCATGGGGTTATTGCCCGACGATGCGGTGACTGCTTGATGCAATGCCAAGTTGGCCAGATCACTAGAGGGAACCGAGTCGACTGTGAAAGCCCCTGTCAGCCGCAAGTCGCGAGATGAAGCTCCAACCAGGACCGGGAAGTTGCCAGGGGTGACAATCCAACTGCGGGCAACGGGGTCCCAATTGGCCAAATCCTGCCAGTCGAGCTGGAAGCTGACCGGTTGCGACTCGCCTGGCGATAGTTTAACTTTCTTGAAGCCTTTCAATAATTTCGGCGGCTCACCGGTAGCGGATGGAAGACCGAGGTAAAGTTGGGGAACCTCCGCGGCCGCTTGTGTGCCTGTGTTGGTTAGATCGAAACCGATCCGCACCTGGCCGGAAGGACTAACGGCATTCACGGTCAAGTTGCTGTAACCAAAGGTCGTGTAGGACAGACCGTGACCGAAAGGAAAAAGCGGGGCGACGTTGTTCGCATCGTACCACCGGTAGCCGATATTCAATCCTTCAGAATAGGCGGCATGACCATTCACCCCGGGAAATTGTGCAGTCGTGTTCGCCGGCACCTGGCTGGCGGCAGCGGGAAAGGTTACGGGCAGTCGACCCGACGGATTGACATCACCAAAGAGAACCTGGGCGAGGGCGTTTCCATTTTCCTGGCCCGGAAACCACGCCACCAGCGAGGCCGCAATGTTGGTCGACCACGGCATCAGCGTGGCCGATGAACAGTAGAGCACCACAATGGTATTGGTGTTGACCGCAGCCACGGCGCTGATCAAGGCGTCGTCATCGTTCGGAAGAGAAAGGCTGGCGCGATCGAGGCTTTCACCGGTCTGCTGTCCGACACAGAGTATGGCGACATCGGACGAGCGGGCGAGCGCGACCGCGGCGGGAATGTGGCCACCGTCACCCTGACTGAAATTAATCGCGTTAATCCCTGCGGTCCTGGCGCGATTGGCGATCCCTTGCAATGGAGTGATGTTGTAGGGCAGGACGACCTCGCTTGAACCATAGGCAGTGGAAATGGGGGCCGTCGAGGCCACTGAGCCGATGACGGCAATGGAATGCACGGAACCCGACTTCAGCGGCAGCACGGCGTGATTGTTCTGGAGCAAGACGGTTCCGGCCGCTGCGCAATCGAGGGCGAATTGGCGATGGGCCGCATTGGTCACGATCGCATTGATATTGCCCTTTGAGGGGTTATCAAAATCGCCGTTTTGAAACCTCGCCGTCAGAATGTGACGCACCTTGTCGGCGATTTCTGAAGTGAGGACGCTCCCGTGGGCGATGGCATTGCCAAGCGGAACCCGGCTGAAAGCGCCGTTGTACATATCGATATCCAGCCCATTGTTCGCTGCGGTAGCGGTACCGAAATAGGCTGCCCAATCGCTCAAGATAAAGCCATCAAAGCCCCAGAGCTTTCGGACCGTGGCATTAAGAGCCGCTGACTCACAGGAATGCCGTCCGTTTATGCGGTTGTAGGAAGCCATAATCGAACCGACGCCGGCCTGCACACACGCACGAAATGGCTGGTAATAAATCTCTTGACGGGTTCGTTCATCTGAATCCGCGCTTATTGAAAAGCGGTCGGTTTCCTGGTCATTGCAGACAAAATGTTTGATATTGGCCATGACTCCCTGGCTTTGGATACCCTGAACATCCGCCGATGCGATCGCAGACGCCAAAAACGGGTCCTCGCCGTAGCCTTCGGTATTTCGTCCATCCTGATAGGCCCGAGCCATGTTCATCATCGGACCCAAAATGACCTGACCGCCCTTGCCTCGCTCCTCCTGACCGACATAGGTTCCGTAGGTTCGGGCCAACGTGATATCCCAAGTGGCTGCCAGGCAGACCGGCGACGGAAAAGCGGTTACCCCAGTATCGCTATCCCCGCACCCGGCAGGACCGTCTTGAAAATTCAACGGAGGAATTCCAAGACGACTGTTGCCGGGAATATTGCCGATATAAACATAAGGTCCCCCGCTCACCATCGCGAGTTGCTCAGCCTGAGTCATGGCAGCCACAAGAGCCGCAGCCCGTTGTCCGGGCGGCAGGTTGGTGTTGGTCCACTGGGCCGACAGACGGGGTGCCCATCCAAACAGGCTAGCAGCAACGAAAAACCAGTGTGTAGCGGAAGCGCTAACATGAAGGAGGCTCCGTTGCGCGATACTGTTGCTCATGAATAGGACTCGGGAATTTATCCAATTCAGCCACAGGGATATCGCAAGTCAAGGATGGTTTTGTGACCTCAAGGGATGATGTTGCTGATAGGGCTCGCACAAGGGCATGCGAAGGCGTTTCGTATGGGAAATGCACGTCAGCACGGGTATCGACACCCCGTTGCCGATCGGCTATCCATGATCGTTCTAACCCAAGGACAAAAAGACATGTTCATCGAATGACTGGTAGCATCTGCCATGAAACAAAAATGAACAATCACCGCCCAAACATCGCCACGAGCCAACCACAATTGGCACCATCGATTCTGTGGTCGCGGTCTACATCGTGGGTTGCCGCTGGCTCAGCTTTCATTCTCAGGCGATTGTCGCAGATGTTGGGAACACGGGGTATTCCGACTATTGCGTGCATCGCATTCATGGGGCTGACCGCCTGTACGCCCCCTGCCCCGAGCGAAGGCGCTCCCATACTGCTCTTCAACGGAACTGGAACGTCACCCAACGATGTCAGGGCGATTGAAGCCGTCCTTAACCGTCGACGACTGAATTATGCCACCGTGGATTCCCATCAGTTGAATGGCCTGAGTGACACCCAGATGATGGGTCACAGGCTGCTAATCGTTCCCGGAGGAAATTATCTGACCATCGCCAGTGGACTGACGTCGAATACGGCCACGAACATTCACCGGGCGATGGAAGGCGGCCTAAACTACCTGGGAATCTGCGCAGGCGGGTTGCTGGCCGGCAATGCCACGACGAACAGCCCCAATCTCACAGCGGGCGTGCGAGTGGGCTTCTACGCGGTAGTGAACAAAGGCATCCACAAGGCCGCCGTTCCGATTGCCATCGCGGGCGCACCAACCGTCGAACATTACTGGGAAGACGGGCCTCAGTTTACCGGTTGGGGAGAGGTCGTGGGCAAGTATCCCGACGGGACTCCCGCCATCGTCCAGGGAAGCTGTGGTAAGGGTTGGGTTGTGCTTTGCGGGGTTCATCCAGAAGCGCCGGAATCTTGGCGGCGAGGTATGCCCTTCAACAGCCCAGCGAACATGGCGAACGACTATGCTGCAACGTTGATTGAAGCGGCATTGAACGGAACGCGATTGCCGCATGATTGAGATGTCTACAGTGAATTTTCGTCACATCCACGAATTCCTTCAACTGGAGTTCGAAGGCTCCACCTTCCCTGGCACCGTCTCCAATCCCATCGCTTTTGCCTCAATGGGCGAGATGATTCCAATAGACCTCATGGCCAGGCTCGGGATGGGAGAGAACGCGAACAAAAACGCCAAAATACCGAATTGGAATGTTGCCTTCATACCAGCATGACGCATGAGGCCTGGACTTCTCAGGTTCTTGGGTACCGTTGCGTTCAGAAACGAGGGTTCGATTCCCTTCACCCGCTCCATTTTTTGTATCTGCCTTCAAATCAGATACTTGCAGAGTTTAACGGATTGAAGAATCCCCCGTCTGCTAACGCGCACTGCTAACACTTCCACCAAAGTTAAAGGTGTTTGGCTACATCCAAAGAAGGTGGTCGGTTCAAAATTCTAGGCCACAGGTTTCAGTCCAATTCGGCGTACTTGAAACGTATGCCCTGCCATCGAACAATCCGCCGGTCAATTGCCGGACCTTGCAGTGCCCGCCGGAAATCGCCGGACTCCCATCCTCGGCGGCTTGTCCGT
>CAILNN010000210.1 GCA_903835555.1 uncultured Verrucomicrobiota bacterium | reverse complement strand
TGCCGGACAGCAAGAACACAGCCGCCTTTTTCTAAGCGCCGTACCCTCATCGGATGGGCCGTTTCTCTTTCTGAGGCAATCGCCGTCGCAGCGGGGTCTTGAGCATCCCAGGCAACGATCGCCAATCTGCTTCCCGCCAACCATCCAGTCCAAGGCGAATCGTTGCCGGGTCTGGATTCAGACGGAACGAACCAAACAACCGATCCCAGATGGACAAAAAGCTGGAATAGTTGGAATCGGTCTCCGGTTGCCAATGAGAATGATGCACCTGATGCATCCAAGGGGTGACCAGCAGCCACCGCAACCAGCGATCCTGATTGTTGGTCAGCCGGATATTACTATGGTGAAAGAGGATCACCGGAAGGGAAATCGCTTCATAGAGCAAGAGTTGAGGCACGGTGACGCCCAGGAGGGGCAAGACGAGCAACCGCGCCAGAAATGAAAATCCAATTTCACCGGTATGGAACCGGACGGCCGAAGTCGCATCCATTTCGGCGTCGGCATGGTGGACAGCATGAAACCGCCAGAGAAAGGGGAGGCGATGGTTGATACGATGCCAGAAGTATTGCCAGCCATCGATTAGGAGAATGGCAAGGATCCACAATCCCCAGACAGGCAACTGGACAGCGGTTAGCAAACCCACTTGATGCCGCTGTCCCCAATCGGTCGCCCAAACGAGGCCGATTCCCGCGCCCTGGAAAATAACGGCGTTGATCAGGGCCAAGCCCAGATTGGCTCCGCCATGGGCAAGACGGCGAGTTCTGCCTCGATGCAGGGGAATCAGGCCTTCAGCCGTCCAGAGGCACACTAAGACGACTGCGGCAACCAGATGCTTTGTATGACCAGTATCCAGTTGCCTCAGCAACAGCCATTTTTCATTCATCCGGCGTCACAAGTAGAGGGCTCGCGGAAGCCGATAGAAGCCGCGACCGCGCATTCCTGGGACGAATAGATCATGATTCCGTCACGCTCAATTTGTTCCAGAAGATTGGTCGGTATGAATTCGTTGAGCCGGACATAGTCGATTCGAAAAATGATCAGAAGTCCTTCCATCTTCAAGAGCAAAGGAAGGTAGGTGTCCCGTAAGTGGGCGAAAATTCGAATCGGGGCTTTCGTTGAGTTACCGGGCCGTAACTCATTGCCCCGGTGATCGTCGCTTGTCAGATGGACAACTTTGGGCATTTCGGCAAGGATTGAAACAGGTCAATATCCCATGAAAACCGTTCATCAACCCTGTCCGTCCTCACAGCGCCAGACCGCTGGAGGCCTCCTCTCTGGCCCTGCAGCGTCGCTGCCAAGGCTGGCCACCATCGCCACTACCACCGTCCTGGTTGTCGCCGCGATTTCCGCCGCCCAAGCCGAATCGCAATGGTCGCAATTCCGCGGTCCCAATGCTTCGGGAGTCTCGGATACCGCTAAACCACCCATCGAGATCGGTCCAGACCAACATGTTGCGTGGAAGATCGAGGTTCCGTGGTCGCCTTCTTCTCCTTCCATTTGGGCCGACCAGATTTTTTTGACGACCTTCCACGATGGTCAACTGGAGACCCGATCGCATGATCGGCGTGATGGTCATTTGATTTGGGCTCACGGCGTGAAGCCGGAGAAATTGGAGGATTTCCATCGTACTGACGGCAGTCCGGCTGCGTCGACCCCGGCCTCCGATGGCCAGCGTGTCGTGAGCTATTTTGGGTCTTTTGGGGTCATTTGTTATGACATAGAGGGCAAGGAGCTATGGCGTCATCCGCTGCCAGTTGCCTTGAGCGGCGGACGTTACGGTTCGGGCACTTCCCCGATCATCTTCGGAGACCGCATCCTTCTCAACCGGGACCAGGACGGTGGTTCCTCCTTGTTGGCGCTGGACATTAAGACGGGTGGAACACTGTGGGAAACGCAGCGGCCCGGATTCAGCGGAAGCTTTGGCACGCCCGTTATTTGGAGCCACGACCATGTGAATGAAGTGGTTGTACCGGGCGGCGTCCGTCTGAAGGCCTACAATCCGGCTTCCGGGGAGGAACGGTGGGTGGTGGAAGGTGTCTCCAGCTTCGTTTGTACTACCCCGGTTCTGGGTCAGGATCAGCTCTATTTTGCCGCCTGGTCGCCCGGCAAGGCCGATTCCAGTTTTCCGACCGATTGGCCGACGTTTGTCAAACAGTTCGATAAGAATGGTGATGGCCGGGTGTTTCTTTCCGAGTTTGATCCGGTCACCAGTGACTTTCTCCGGGGCATGGACATTGATCGGGATGGGGAATTGACGGAAAAGGATTTGAACGCCTTTCGCGCCATTTCCGCCAAAGCCGAAAACGTTTTGATCGCCGTGCGTCCTGGCGGTTCGGGGGATATCACCAAGAGCCACGTGGCCTGGAGCTTTAATCGGGGTCTTCCGTATGTCCCCTCGCCGCTCTATTACGACGGGCGTATTTACTTGGTTAAAGACGGTGGGCTGATGACCTCGGTCGATGCTACATCCGGTAAAGCATTGTACACCCAGGAGCGACTGGGCACGGCCGGCAGTTATTATTCGTCACCGGTTGCAGCCGACGGTCGAATCTATGTGGCCTCATTGCCTGGAAAGCTCACAGTCGTTAAGGCGGGTGGTGAGAAGCCGGAAATCCTGCATCAAGCTGATTTCGGGGAGCGCATCTTTGCCACGCCGGCATTGGTGGGTGACAAGCTTTACTTGCGGACGCAGACGCAGTTGTACGCGTTCTGATGGCTTGGAGAAGAGGTCGATCGGAGAATTGCACGGATAGAGATCGGAACTGAAATCTTTTGTCGGATCGCCTTTGATTGGCTCCAATGGCCTTTGAAATGGATGCCCCCTTTAATCGGGATGAACTCGCGGTCCAACATGAAATGGCCCTCCTGCTGAAATTTTGGGGCACCCAGACGGGTGCCTTTGTTGAAGCAGGTGCCAACCATCCGGTCCAAGGGTCCCAGAGCTATCCGCTCGCTCAGCGAGGATGGACCGGTATTCTGGTCGAACCCCAACAGAAATTCCATCCTCTTCTGATCGCGCAGCGACCGGAGGCTTACATCGTACATGCGGCCTGCACGGCAACGGATACCGGTGAAGTCTTGAAACTGCACATTCCAGCCCACGACGGATTGGCCACGCTATTACCGAATCAGGATGAACCCGACGTGGTTTACGATTCCGTGGAAACGGTTCCGACTCGCACGCTGGACAGCATCGTGGACGAATGGCGACGCGTAACAAGGGCGACCACCCCCATCCGATTCCTGTCGCTGGATGTGGAAGGTTATGAGCTGGAGGTCTTGCGCGGATTTTCGCTCCAGCGGCATCTTCCCGACCTCGTGCTAATCGAGGATAAACTGTCGGACCTGAGCAAGCACCGCCACCTCGTGTCCCAAGGCTACAAATTGGTGCGCCGGACATCGGTTAACAACTGGTACATTCCCAGGTCACATCGAGCACCATCCCGCTCACTCGGCGAGATTTTGCGCCTGTACAACAAGGTTTTTTGGGGCCTGCCGTTCCGGCAAATGCGGCGACGCCGGAAGGCGGCTCGGTTGGCGCAGGCAAAAACTAGGACGTGACAGGAGCGGGCAGACGTGGCTTGATCGCCCCTGAAAAATGAAACGTCTGTCGATTGCTTCCGCCGTTCTCGTAATGGGGCTCGCCTCGTGGCAGCCAGCACGTGCCGAAGATAAAACCGAAGGCAAACCCGCTGCGGCAAAACCTGCCGCAACTACTGCTGCTACCACTGCCGTGAGCACCAACGAAGTCGCCGTCATCAAGACGAGCAAAGGAGAATTGGTCGTCGAGTTTTGGCCCGATGTGGCCCCAAACACCGTCGAGAACTTCAAAAAACTGGCCCGTCAAGGATTCTATGATGGAACCGGGTTTCACCGGATCATCAAAGGGTTCATGATCCAGGGTGGTGACCCCTTGACCAAGGACGCTTCCATGGAATCTCGCTGGGGAACCGGTGATCCTGGTTATAAGATTAAGGCCGAGTTCAATAGCAAATCCCACCAATTCGGGGTCCTCTCGATGGCCCGCTCTCAATCCCCGGATTCTGCTGGCTCCCAGTTTTTCATCTGCACCGGAGATGCCTCGTTTCTCGACAACAAGTATACCGCGTTCGGACATGTCATTAAGGGCGAGGACGTACTGAAAGCCTTGGAGTCTGTTCCCACGCGGAGCAATGGCGGTGAAAAGAGCCGTCCTGTGGAGCGCCAGGGGATTGAGAGCGTCAAGCTCGTCGACGCAGCCACGGTCAAGTAGGTAGGTGGTGGGTTAAAAGGAGTTCTCCTACCCTCTTTTACCCTGTCGCATGGAATTGGTTGCCCTAGCCCAAGCGCTTGAAACCTTGGGCTGTCCCGCCAATAAATGCCTCGAAATGGCGGAACAACTGGATAAGCGGGCCGTTCAACTGAGCATCGAGCGGGGTGGAACTCCTGAAGATGCCTTGGCCTACTTGGTCCGCCTGATGGCGGGTGGGTGGGCAGCTCAAGCTCGTGGTATCCACCTTGCCGAATGAGCCCACTGCGCCCCAACGAAGACGTCGTCACCCGCTGGCAGACCCTGCGGCGCGAACCGTTGGCAGATTGCCGAATTTTCCGCATCCATCGAGCCCACAAACGGCATCCCCGCACCCAATCGCTCTTCGACTTCTATACCATCGAATGCCCCGATTGGGTGAATGTGGTGGCTACCACTCCCGAAAAAGAGCTGATTCTAGTCGGACAATACCGGCACGGTTCTGACACCATCGAATGGGAGATTCCCGGAGGAATCATCGACCCGGAAGATGCCAATCCGGTGGAAGCCGGGCTGCGTGAACTACGAGAAGAAGCGGCTTATTTAGGCGGTCGAGCCCGTCGAATCGGAGACGTCTTTCCCAATCCCGCCATCCAGAACAACCGATGCCACACGGTGCGGGTGGAAGATTGCCTCCCAACAGCCAGCCAAGACCTCGATTCCACCGAAGATATTGTGGTTCGGTTGGTGCCGTGGAAAGAAGCCCCCCAGCTCATTCGGTCAGGCCTTTTCCGACACTCCTTGGTGGTGGTCGCCCTGACCCAAGCCTTGATGGATGACGGTACGTGGTAATTCTACCTTAGACAACCGTCGAAAGGCACCAACAGGTCTTGCGTAACCGTCGCGCCTTTCGCCGGGTTGAGTCGACACCGTCTCTACCAAGCTGATTTCAATTCGTAGGCCGTCAGTTGGCTAAAGGAAACCGCTCCACCCGTGACTTGAACCGCGAGCTTTCGGTCGTCAGCCTTGGGGATATAAGGCATCGGGACATAAGTCCGACCACCGCTGGCAAAAACTTCCATCCCCGACCGATCGCAGTAGACTGACAGATTCTGCTTTTGTCCTCCCACCAATGGAGCTGGAACCGTTAGTCTATTCACGGTCAGTTCCCGCTTTCTTGAATCATAGACCAGTGTCGCCCCGCGAACCGTAAAGGTCACACTTCCCGTCGAGTTAGGGACGAATTCAGCCCGCAGTTCGACCAACTCTATATTCTCCTTGGCGAGAGGATTCGGCGCTCCTTCGCTAAGGGTTATCGGTGAATAACGATGCGTATAGCGACGCAGTTTCTCCAACTCCTTGACCGGCGTCCAGGTGAGACGCGGTCCATCGGAAGTTGAAGTCAGCTTCAACTCCAGTGGCACGGTCATGCCCTGATTGAACGGCATGCCCTTGGTTTCTGTCTGGAACCAGCCGATTTGAATCCGGCGTCCATCCTTGGCGGGAATATCGCTAAACGTTTGGGCTGCATAAAAGCCCTTGCCCAAATGCCCCTTGAGCTTGGGAGTTTCCGGAGTAAATCGGGTGCCGTCAAACGTTCCAACCATGTACTCACTGCTGGCTGCCGTCAGAACCCATTTCTTGTGAGCTGAATCGCCACCCACGGGTAATTCAAAGAAGTCGGGACACTCAAAGAAGCCATCCACCGTGCTCATCAAGCTCCAGTGCTTCAAATCGGGGGAAGACAAGAAGTGGATGGTGTTGATGCGGTTGGTTTCGACATAGAGGGTCATCACCCATTTCTTGGTTGGTTCATGCCAGATGACCTTGGGATCACGATTGCCTCCGGTGAATTGAGGGACCACAGGATTATCCGGATACTTATGGTAGTGACGACCATCTGTGCTAAAGGCCAAGCACTGGACGGTCGGGTCTCCCGCAGCCGTGTAGAGAAGAACCTGAGCGGGGTTTCCTGGCTTTCCAAAACCGCTGGTGTTGGCCCAATCCACTACTGCGCTGCCGCTGAACATCGGCCCAAATTTGTCAGGAGCGAGGACATCGCCCAATTCGGTCCAGTGAACCATATCACGGCTGATGGCATGACCCCAGTGCATGTTGCCCCAGTTCCAGCCATACGGGTTATGCTGGAAGAACAAGTGGTACTCACCCCGGTACAGAACCATGCCGTTGGGATCGTTGTTCCAGCCCCGTTTAGGCGAGAAGTGAAATTGGTTCCGCAGCGGTTCATGGTAGAGGCCTTCGGCACCTTTGATCTGATTGCCCGGTTCAATCGCGCTCAAGGCAGTCGAATTCTCCGGTATCTTATCCACCTCCACGATTACTGTTTGCCCCTGATAGGCGGAAAGGTCAATGGGAGCCCACCAATCCGGCTCGCCATCCGCCAATTCGATATCATTGGTGACCGGGAGTCCGCCCTCGCCAAACTGGGCGATGGCTTTCGCGAGGTCGAGGGTCTGTTTTTCTGATCCGTTCGTGACCGAGATGCTGACCTTCCGGTGTGGGCCACCATTCTTGATGGGCAGGTTCAAGTAGCGTTGATTGATGAAAAATGGGCGCTTGGCATTGGACAGCATCCCAGGCGGCTTATGGTCTGTCTGGGCAATGTCATCGACACAGATGTGACCCCACCCACCCGCGGCCTGGTCAACGATTTGGACCACTGCTACCTTCCCAATCAAATCCTGGACGTTCCAACTGTCGGCTACCAATTGTTCGCTTCCCCCGGCTTTATCGTTTGGGCCGGTTGCCGAACGGACCACCTGACCATCCACCAGTAGGTTCATGCAGGTCTTGTCCGGATTTTTTCCCCCGCCGATGAGGAAACGAATGTAGGGACGCTCGATCTTGAACGGCGGCGACGTCAGGGTTCCGGTGGTGTCGTCACCATGAAAAAAGGAATTGAC
The DNA here is from genome assembly GCA_903835555.1 of uncultured Verrucomicrobiota bacterium. GTDB lineage: Bacteria > Verrucomicrobiota > Verrucomicrobiia > Limisphaerales > UBA9464 > CAILNN01. The sequence continues at coordinate 19,244 of CAILNN010000210.1, read as the reverse complement.
CAAGCCATGGCCTTGGAACCCGCCCACGGTCATTTGCCCTGGAAGCGTTCCTTGGGCTGGCCCGGGTCCAAATGCTTCACCGGTTACTTTCCAATTTCCATAATCTTTTCCTTCAAAGTCAGCGACAATGATATCGTCACCGGCTTGAACACATAGACCGACAGTGGTGATGATCCAAAAAAGGGCGGTTTTCAGCAAGGGATTCACGACCGGGAGCCTGAACAAAGAGAATGAAGATGGCGACGAAAAACCAAGCGCTTGGAAATCCGATCACCGAGGGGCCGCTTTGCCAGAAGCACTTTAAAGCAAATCGCTTTAATACCCCGACCATTGGTACATGTACCAGACTCCGGAAATAGCGATGAGCAAAGCAATAAAAGCGAAAAACCCCACCATGAGCTGCTGGCGGGAGACCCGCAACCGGCGGCGTTGCTTGCGCCGGAGCCGGACTATTTCAGTTTCCGCAGCAGTATCATCTCGTTCGATATGTTCCGATAGATCATCTGGAGAGGAATCTTCCTGGGGTGATGTGGGATGGGAAGATGGCATGGTTTTTGGCAAAAGGGGTGCGTTTCGCTATCTCCGCTTGTGCATCACTCCTGTTACCGTTGCAAGACATTTGAGCCAGAGCAAGCTTTCGGTTTTCCCGCTGCATCGATGTTTTTTCTATCTTTCGTGTTATCTCTATCTAGTTTGAAGGGTCAGTCTGATAAACACAATCGGGGGAAGAACTGGGCATGAAAAGAATTGGAAATTGGGTCGTTGCAGCCCTCCTAGGTACCTTTATGGGTGCTCAAGGAGGTACCTATATCGTTGAACTGCAAAGACCTTCTGTCGCAGCGATGGAGCTTGAACGAAAGGTGGGGCAATCGGCGATCGTGTCGCCCGGCCAGGGTCAAAACCAAACTCGAAGGGCGGAAATCCTTGCCGATCAGGCTGCGCTAGAGCCCCAGATCGTCCACCTCGGCGGGCAAGTCACCGGACGCTTTCAAACCGTTCTCAATGGATTTCGAATCGAGCTCCCGCCGGATGCCGTACCCAATGTGCAAGCGCTCCCCGGAGTTCTTCAGGTGCGACCTGCTCATATTTATCAACGCCAGTTGCGTTACAGTGTTCCGTTTGTCGGTGCTCCTTCGGTTTGGGCGTCTCCGGGTCCTGGCTTGACCGGAAAAGGGATCCGGTTGGGAATTATCGATAGCGGCATTGATTATACCCATGCCGATTTTGGTGGGTCCGGCAGCGTAGCCGACTATACCGCCAATGATCCCACGGTCATCGAGCCCGGCACGTTTCCCACCGCTAAAGTTGTTGGTGGAACCGATTTTGTCGGCGAAAACTACGATGCCTCGGGAGCCAATGGAAGTACTACTCCAGTCCCCGACCCGGATCCTCTGGATGACACCACCGAACACCACGGGACCCACGTTGCCGGAATCGCGGCTGGATTGGGCGTGACCACCAATCAAACAACCTTCACGGGTGACTACGGTGCTCCCTATGATGCAGGCCAATTCTTGATTGGACCAGGTGTGGCTCCGGAAGCCTCCCTTTACGCTCTCAAGATATTCGGGAAAAATGGTTCCACAGCGGCAGTCATTGACGGGTTGGACTGGGCGGCTGCACCTCCGCCTAGCCATAGCACCAGCGAACATTTGGACGTGGTCAATCTCTCGTTGGGCAGTGGATTTGGAGTGGACGACCCCACTGACCCGGAATTGGCGGCCGTTGATCGCCTGGCTGCACTGGGCTGCGTGGTGTGCATTGCTGCGGGAAACGATGGGAACACCAGTTATATCCTTTCCGCTCCGGGATTGAGCGCCCGCGCTCTGGCAGTGGCCAATTCCTATGCCAATGGAAACCCAACTTCCATCATTCAAGTCGATGCGCCCGCATCGGTGGCTGGAGGATACGCGGCTGTGGAAGGGCAATTTACCGCTCCTCTGGCACAGGTTGGGGTGATTACCGGCACGGTCGTCGCCACCGCCCCCGCCGACGCCTGCAATCCCATTACCGATGGCAGTTTGTTGGCAGGAAAAATCGCCCTTATCAACCGTGGCACCTGCTATTTCAGCGACAAAGTCCGCGCGGCCCAGACAAACGGTGCGATTGCCGTGATCATGGTTAACAACATCAACACCGCCCCGATTGTCATGTCCGGGACGGGTGACACTTCGGACATCACTATCCCGGGCGTGATGATCAGTCAGGCTGACGGAGCAAAACTTCGGGCGCAATTGGCCCATGGATTGACGGTGACCCTGGGGCCAAACGAATTTGCATTGCATCCTGAGTATGCCGATGAATTGGACGATAGCAGCTCCCGAGGTCCGGTGCTCGGTTCTGTTCGGCTCAAACCGGATATTGCCGCACCGGGAAATGGAATCCTTTCCGCTCTTGGCGGTTCAGGAACAGGCGGCATTTCATATTCCGGCACTTCGATGGCGACACCCCATGTCGCCGGTGCATCCGCCCTGCTTAAACAGGCGCATCCGAGTTGGACGGTTGATGATATCAAAGCCGTGCTCATGAATACGAGTGTCGCGACCCGCGACCCGTCGGGCCATGTTTACCCTGAATCCCGCACGGGAGCTGGGCGGCTGCAAGTTTCTAACGCCGTGGCCGCCAATGTCATTTTCAAAGCGGACACCAGCACTGGGGAAATTTCTGTCAGTTACGGTAGCCATGAATTGACTACCCCCTATTCCAACACCCGCAATCTCCGGTTGGTCAATCACGGGACCAACGACGTGTTCCTCAACCTTTCCTCCACCAAGACGTACGCCGAGCCCGGGATAGTCCTTACCGTGAAGCCGCCATCCGTGACCGTCCCTGCCGGTGGTAGCGCCGAAGTCTCTCTACGAATCGATGCGGACCCGGCTCAGTTCATCCGAAATCCGGAACCAACCAGCCCACTTCAGATCAACTCGGTTCCCCGGCCCCAGTTACCTGAATCATCTGGAGAAATCTGGGCCACCAATGCCACGCTTTCGCTTCATCTCCCCTGGCATGGCGTTTTCCGGGCTGCAGGCAACTACTCCGAAACCGCCTCATTGGTTGGCGCACCATCGTTGGATGGTGCCGTCCTGACTCTTCCGACCCGGGGCACTTCCGCACATAAAGCTCCTTTGGCTGCGGTTTTTGAATTGGGCACCACCATTCCCAGCCACGGATTTTCCGATGCTCGCGCCCAGACGGATGTCGTTGCTGTCGGTGCCATGTCCGACTACGGCTACACGCACTCCATTTCAACCGCGAAAGTCTACTTTGGATTTGCCGTCGCCGGCACTTGGACCACCCCCGAGCGTGGCTGGATCAACCTGGATGTTGAAATCGATCTCAACAACGATGGTGTTGCCGACTACACCCTCGTTAATGGCGACGACGGAACATTTGCCAGCGGCAATGTCGACGACACGTCCAATTCCGACGGAGCCATGGAGACGGTGGTCAGGAATGACCTCCTTTCCGCCAGCAATCTAACCGCCGCCCTGCCCATAAATGCCCTGAACGAACCCACCTACGACACTTCACCCTTTGCCAACGGAGTGACCGTTCATGGAGCCAAAGCCACCCTTCTGGGACTGAACAGCACCAAGACCACCTTCCGCTACCGGGTCCATACCCAGGGCAAGTATGAGGCTATCACGCCATGGGTGACTTTTGACGCCGCTCATCCTTTCCTCGATTCCTCCACCGCTGGAATCGGCCACAGCCCTTATTTCGCCGAAGGTATGCACCCGCAAGCCATCGTCCATCGGGGAGTCGCCGCCACCCGAGGTTACACCACCGCCAACCCGCCAAAGGCGCTGATCCTCCATCAGCACAATGCCCAGGGTCACCGCTACGATGTGGTTACCCTCGACCTTTCCACCGCCGATACTGACCACGACGGCCTACCTGATGCCTGGGAATTGCTCTACTTCGGAGATCTTTCCCAGTCGGGGACTGACGATACCAATGGGGATGGACTCACCAACTCGCAAAAATACCAACTCGGTCGAGATCCTTTGGTCCCTGTCCTGCAATCTGGAAAGGCTCCGCTCAATGTCATCACCTGGAGCAGTTGGCAGGGCTATCTGTACACCTTGGAGCGGTCCACCAACCTCAGCCAGGGATTCACCTCTCTCCTAACCCATATTCCCGCGACCGGTACAAGCGCCTCCTATTCCTTGACGGATAATGTCGTCCTGCCGACGGCCTATTACCGCGTCATTCGCGAGTAAGCGCTGATCAGCGAAAATCGGACTTTGTGCCCGGCTCAGCCTTGCCGCATCGTCAACCCATGTCCGAACGGATCGTCACCGACGTTCTGGCGAGGCCGGACCAGGTCCTAGAACAATCCCTTCGCCCGGGTGCGTTTGCCGACTTTACCGGCCAAGCCAAGGTCAAAGAGCGTCTTGAAATCGCTGTCACCGCTGCGCGCCAGCGCGGCGAAGCTCTGGACCATATTCTCCTTTCCGGACCACCCGGACTCGGTAAGACCACATTGGCCAAAATTCTGGCAGGAGCGATGGGCGCGACTCTGCGGGAAACCAGCGGTCCCACAGTTGAAAAAGCGGCCGATTTGGCAGGATTGCTGACCAATTTGGAAGTCGGTGATGTTCTTTTCATCGATGAGATTCATCGCTTGCAAAAGACCATCGAAGAATATCTATACCCGGCGATGGAGGACTTCAAACTCGATATCCTCATCGATCAAGGGCCCAACGCTCGCAGCGTTCGTTTGTCGTTGCCCCGGTTTACCCTGATTGGAGCGACCACCCGTAGCGGTCTACTGAGCGCCCCGCTCCTCACCCGCTTTGGCATCCGCGAGCGCCTGGACTACTACTCCGCCGACCAACTCCAGAAGATTTTGTTGCGGGCAGCCGGTCTGCTGAAAGTGGAGATCGAGCCTGCTGGTGCCATGGAGATAGCCCGTCGAAGCCGCGGTACACCCCGCATTGCCAATAACCTGCTGCGACGCGTCCGGGACTACGCCCAGGTCCGGGCCGACGGACGAATCACAAGCGCCCTGGCTGACACCGCCCTGGCGATTTTGGAAATTGACCAATACGGACTCGATGAGATGGATAAACGCATACTCGAAGCGATCATCGGCAAGTTCGGTGGAGGACCTGTCGGAGTAAATTCCCTGGCGGTGGCGGTGGGTGAGGAACCCGACACCATTGAGGAAGTTTACGAACCGTACCTGATCATGGAGGGGTACCTTCAGCGTACTCCGCAAGGGCGCATCGCCTCGGAGTTGGCCTACCGCCGCCTCGGTTTGAAAGGTCCAGGCTCCAAGCAGGTCGGTCTGTTGTAATCCCCTGAAGACGGCGCTCGGCACAGCTTTTGATGCACGCCAATTAATCCAGCTTCCTTCCAGCCCGGTGCTCTTCGACCGCCTGAGCAATGGATGCCACGCTGCCCAATACAACCCGGGCGATTCCCTCGTCCTGGATTCGAATACCGTAATTTATTTCCAGTGCAACGACGAGTTGGAGAGCATCAATTGAATCAATCCCCGGCCCCTCTGGACCAAATAAAAGTGCCGACGCTGGTATTTCAGACGGAGCGATCTTCAGCATGAGGGCATCGATAATCATTACCTTTATGTCCTGTTGCAGCTCCAGTGTACTCGGGTTCATTTTAAATGTAAATTAATGATTAATAATACTAATTCCTGAGCCTCAAAGAATTCCACCGTCGACCTTTAGGACGGCCCCTGTGACGTAGCTGGCTTCGGAACTCGATAGGAACCTTATCACTGACGCAATTTCGGAGGGTTCCCCAAATCGGCGCATGGGGATTTGGGCCAGGGCAGCCTGCTGTTTCTCGGGCGGCATCGAGGCAACAGCCTCCGTCGAAACAAAGCCTGGGCAGACAGCGTTGACCGTGATTCCCATTCGGGCCACTTCTTTGGCCAGGGACTGTGTCAATGCCACCACTCCAGCTTTGGCGGCTGCGTAGTTAGTCTGCCCGGCAGGGGCCAGCAGGGCACTGAGAGACGCCATATTGACGATGCGTCCAGCCCGTTGACTGATCATGACGGGAAGGACCGCCTTGCACCCATGGAAAACCCCATCAAGGTTCGACGCCATCACCCGTTCCCATGATTCTTCGGGCATCATAGGAAGAAGGTGGTCCGAATGCGTTCCTGCATTATTCACCAAGACGTCGAGACGTCCTGATTCGGCTATAATCCGAGCAACCGCTGCCGACCAGGCATTCCGTTCCGATACTTCCAGTTCAACTATTCGAACCCGTTCGCCAAATTCCGCTATCAGATTCATCACCGCTGCGCGGTTGATTCGGACGCCGAGGTAAACCTTGTTTTCGACTGATTCGAGCAGGAATGCCCGGGCGATACTTTGCCCCAAACCACCATTCGCTCCGGTGATAAGAATGATACGCATGACGGTCGGTTGTTAATCACCCGTATCTCCGGGAAGAACTGTCTTGGAGAATACCGCTCCAATGGCTTGCTCATTCAGGCCGACGACCGAAATGAAAGCGCGTTTCGCAACTCCAAGTCTAAGCGCATTCACAGCAGCAACAACCTGCCACGCACTACCTGCGGAAAGTCCCTCACCCAGAAATCGTTTGGGAGACATTCTTGGTCCCGTCCAGTCGCGCCAAATCTTGGATTCAGGTGAGTTAGATAGCGTTGCTTCGGACAAGCCGTCACAAAGGAGATCTGCATTTTGATCGGGGGTCGTTGGCCATTCCCAGCCAAGCAATGCCTTGGCCTGTCCTCGCCGCTGGAGGTACAAGTTCGGCTGCGTGACCCCCGTCAATTCCACTGCGGACGGCTCCTGGTTTAGGTAAACGGCACCGGCCCCTTCCGACGCGATGAGTCCAGGGGAAAGCAGTCGGAGAGCATCTGCCGTCAGCCAGTCCGCTTCCTCCGCAGCGACCACAAGGCAGCCGTCCATCGTTCCATCACAAATCCAACCCGCTCCAAGAGCCAGTCCCTTCAAAAACTCTGCCTGATCACCGACGAGCGTGTAATTTCTTTCTGTCGTCCCCAACACAGCGGAAAGGTGCGATGCCGGGGCGTTAAATACGGTTTCTGGAAAGATAAGTGGACTTGCGGTGGATGGGTCGCGGAGCACCTCGTCAAAAAAACGCCTTGAATAGGAAACGCACCCAGCAAAAGCACAGCAAATGACGCCGAGTCGCTCACCCGTGGATTTATTTCGCTCCCAGTCGCGCCCCAAGGCTTCAATCGCGGCACCGACGGCGTAATGGCTGATTGGGCTGGATCGGCGCATTCTGGGATGACTTAGTCCGGGGGAGAAGGACTCGGGAGTGGCAACTAGGCGCACTGGCAAACCGTCGGGAACCCCTTGCCGGACAAGCGACTGGACGGGCGTACCGCGCTGGTTCGAGACAGCATCGACGAGCGCGGCAACACCCCACCCTGCCGGGGAAACGGCACCAACTCCCTGGACGTAGATTCGCCTCACGGATATCTCCTGAGAACGATAGAGGCGTTGGCTCCGCCAAAGCCGAACGAGTTCGTTAGCGCATACTCAAAATGAGCATCCGTTGACCTGCGCACCAGATCAAAACCACAGGCCGGATCTACCTCCTCAATACCCGACTCCGGCGGGAGCCATTGCCCGCGCAATGCCATCAAACAAATCGCTGCCTCAACCGCCCCGGCCGCGCCGAGCAAGTGTCCAATGCCTGCCTTGGTGGAACTAACCGGCAGCGTCAGCGCTCTCATGCCCGCCCACCGACAGATTGCCCGGGCTTCAGAGGAGTCATTTGCCACGGTGCCGGTTCCGTGAGCATTGACATACCCTATTTGATCCGGGCCGACCCCAGCATTCGTACAAGCGCGACTCATGGAGGCTAGTGCAGCATCGCCATTTGGGTGCGGCTGCGTGAGGTGATGAAGGTCGGTTGCTGTACCATAACCGGCAATTTCGCCCAGGATGACGCATCCCCGCTTTCTTGCAGAATCCAGGCTTTCGAGGCACAGCACCGCAGCCCCTTCTCCGAGGGCAAGACCGTCCCGCCGTAAATCAAATGGGCGACAGGTGGTCGGCGACAGCGCTTTCAGCGAATCAAACCCGGCAAATACCAACTGGCTAAGCGCGTCATAGCCGCCAACCATAACCCGCTCAATGCGGCCGGAACGAATTAGCTCGGCACCATGGCCGATGGCATTTGCCCCTGAGGCGCATGCATTGGCAATAATGGTCACCGGACCGTGAAAGCCGAGCGCATCGGCTAGATCAAGTGCCTGCCGCTGGGCTTGGTAGTGAATCAGCCGACTCGGTTGCCGCCTTTGCGATGGTCCATGGATCGCTTGTCGATAGTAGGCTTCGCCCAATTCCATCCCGGCGCTTGTGGTTCCGAGGGACAACGCCACTGAAGATTCATTAGACTGCCAACCAGCCTGTATCCAAGCTTCGCTTGCGGCCAGGAACAGCATTTTGCCGGCGCGTCCTGCTCGCTGCCGATGACTTCGCGAAGCCCCGATTTCAGCCATATCCGGAAGATCAACCTCCGCCGCCACCTTGGTGCGTTGCCGAGAGACGTCAATGGCTGTTCCACGTCGGATTGCGCGGGTCCCTGCTCGAAACGCCAATGCATTCTGGCTCCAGCCGCGCCCGACTGGGCTCACGATCCCACATCCGGTTACCGCGACACGAGAGTCGGGTAGCGGTCTGGGCGGAGGCGGAAAGAGCATTTGTCCTCATGCTATCGTATCGGGCACCGCAAGATCGTCAATCCGAAGATTCGCAGACATTCCGTCGAGAAGATTCGGCCACGGTCATTTTAAACGTCATTAAACCTTGATAGACTCCTTCACGGGTGATAATCACCCATCAATGGAAATCGGCGAGCCTAATTCATCGCCAGATTTCGATGTGATTGTCTGTGGCGGCTCCATCGCGGGTGCATCAACAGCCCTGCTTCTCTTGCGCCGCCAACCGTCGTTACGGGTAGCCATTATCGAGAAATCGACGAAGTTCGCCCAACGTGTCGGCGAAGCGACGGTAGAAGTGAGCGCCTACTTCCTTTCAAAGGTTCTTGGACTCACCCAACATCTCAACGAGAACCATCTGGCTAAACAGGGCATGCGGTTTTGGTTTTCCGACGATTCGGTGAAAAATCTGTCCGACTGCGGTGAAATGGGCGGTCGATACCTCGCCCGACTACCATCCTGGCAATTGGACCGGAGCGTTCTGGACGAAGAGACCCTTCGACTGGCAGTTGCGGCGGGAGCGACGCTTTATCGACCGGCAAAGGCAATCGAGGTGAACCTCTGCGCGGGGGGAGTTCAGGTCGTGACCGTGGAAGGAGAATTTGCACCCAAAAGTCTTTCCTCACGATGGGTCATTGACGCCAGTGGTTTCACCGCACTCTTGGCTCGGAAGCAGGGATGGTTTAGACGCAACCAAGACCATCCCACCGCTGCGATCTGGGTGCGATGGAAAGGGGTCAAAGACCTGGATGGGCGTGAGTTTGCCGACAAGTACCCCCGATGGTTCGATGCTTGTCGGGGCATTCGCAGCACCGCCACCAACCACTTGATGGGCTATGGATGGTGGTCATGGTGGATTCCCCTTAAAGGTGGTTATACCTCCATCGGGGTCGTCTATGATCAACGCATCGTAAAGCCCGCAGGCGGTCCTGACCCGGGCACCCGCCTTAAAACCTTTCTAGAAAACCGTCACCCATTCGCCCGCGAGATGTTGGCGGATGCGATCTGGGTGGAAGGGGACGGACATTATCGCGCGAATCTGGCTTTTTCTTCGACAACCACTGCTGGCGATGGATTTGCACTGGTTGGCGATGCCGCTGGCTTTATAGACCCCTTTTATAGTCCTGGACTGGACTGGTTGTCCTACACGGTGATTCGCGCGGTGGAGTTGGTGGCGGCGGAACGAGCGTCCGATCCTGGACTTAAGCTCGATGCCGAGATTCAACGGCATAACCGGGATTTTAGGCGTTCATACGAACGCTGGTTCGAGGCCATCTACTCCGGTAAGTACGAATACATGGGCGACTTCGAGTTATTTCGAACCGCGTTCCCACTCGACTTGGGAATGTACTATCTCGGGATCGTGTCTCAGCCGATGAAACACGGTAATCGGGCATTCCTAAATCCGCCATTTGCCGATGCCTCTTCGCGCATCCCGTTTTTCCTGATTCGGACCTATCATCGTCGATTGGTCCAAATGGCCCGTTCACGTATCAATCGCGGTGTCTACGGCCTTCACAATTCTCGTCAACGGTTTTTCTTGAACGGGTATCTTCCCGAAAACTCGACAGCGTGGCCGCTTGCCCGTGCCATGCTCCGTTGGATTCGACTTGAACTCAAAGAGGGTTGGCGGACATGGGCTGTGCGCCAGACTGTTCCAGTATCGGTCCAACCGGAACCCCTCGCCCCGGCTCAAGCTCCCTTGACTGACGGTGGCTCAAAAACGGTGCGCGCATAATGTTCCGAGAGCCGAGTTGGGGCTGGGCTCAATCCTTCCGCATCGATCGCCGACAGGACAGCTTCTTCAGTCATTATCTGGCGTCCTCGCTTATACAGCAAGTACTCATCTCGCAGAGATCCAGGCGTCAAGTTAATGGTACAGAGGTTTGCACCCGCGCGAATTCCTCGGCGATACCCAACTCCTGGACCGGCTATATTGAGAGCGCTGACGGCTGGGATAACCCATCCCGGACGCATCAGTCGGAGGGCCGCCATGCAATTCAGCGCAAGATCCAATTCACAACCCTCCGACGACGCCAGAGGCGTTGCCTCGCCCGGTATGAATGGACTGACACTACATCCCCCAAGCGGCAAGCTCGCCGCCAGCCGCAGATTCGCCACGGCATCTTTTGAATCCTGACCGGGAAGCCCGGCAATGAATCCGGAGCTCACACTCCATCCCTCCGATGCCAGCCATTGGATATGGGCAAGTCGCTCCCCAAGGCTACCCGGCGCTTCCAGGCGCGTATAGATTGCCGGGTCCGCCGTTTCAAACTTGATAATATAGACCGACGCACCAGCAGTCATGAGTTGTCGTGTGAGCCCTATATCCAAGGTGCCCAGGCAGACACTTGTTCCCAAGGTCGTTGAGCGGGAGAGGAGTTCCACCAGCGGGACGACGATTTCACGCGCTGCAACCGGATCTTCTCCCGCTTGGATGTTAATATCGGTGATAGAGGCGGGAAGGTCTTGCAAGACGAGTTCGGCCAAAGAGTCAAACGCGGCACGGTATCGCTCGATCTGCCTGTTGCTCCGTCGCATGCCGCAGTAGTGGCAATTCTCACGGCAAAAATTGGATACCTCGATAACTCCACGAATGAAGACCCTGGGCCCAAAAACTTCTCGGGCGGCGGCCGATGCCCGTTCGTGTAGCTCCTCCTGGACCGATCTGCGGGCGTCGACCTCCTCGATGCCGGGAATCCACAGTTCTCGCATACCTCCGATTTAGAGGTTAACAAGTGAGGTGTCGAGGAATACAGTACAACGACGGCAATGGACTTGACCATCCCCCCCTTCATCGCCGACTCGGATGGGCAATTCCGCCATTCTTGTGCAGCGGTCATACCCTGCCGCAACGAATCCGCAACAATCGCCTCGGTGGTTCATTCGGTCCGCCGACACCTCTCGTGCGTGATTGTCATCGATGACGGATCAGAGGACGACACCGCGATGCGTGCCCTCGCAGCAGGGGCGTCGGTCATTCGCAATCCTGACTGGAGGGGAAAAGGTGCGTCTCTGGTTGCCGGGTGGCAGAATGCTTCCCAACGCCTTAAGAATTGGGTCATCTTGATCGATGGTGACGGACAACACGACGCCGAGGAAATTCCAAACTTTTTTGCAGCCTTGGGTGGCAATGTACGAATGGTCATCGGTAACCGGATGAACAACCCTTCCGAAATGCCATGGACACGTCGGGTAACAAACCGCTGGATGAGTCGGTGCATTTCACGGCTGACGGGTATTGAAATACCCGATAGCCAGTGCGGATTCCGCCTGATTCACCTACCAACTCTGATGGGATTTTCGTTCCGATCCCGGCGTTTCGAAATCGAGTCTGAGCTTTGCGTGACCTTGGCACGGGGTGGGCATTCCATTGTCTCCGTTCCAATTCGGGCACACTATGCAGGAGAACGTAGCAAGATTCTTCCTTTTCGCGATACCTGCCGGTGGTGGGTTTGGTATTTCCGTGATGCACACCTTTGGAGTAAGAGCATGCCGACAAAAAAGCCAAAATGAAAATCGAGAAACAAATCCCGGGTCGGACAAAGGACCGCCGGTCTATTGTCCAAGTTTTCACGACCATTGGATCGGCGGTGCTCATTGCGTATGTCTGCGGCTTGGCTATCAGAGCTGATGCTCAGCTTTCGACGCCGCCCGGTCTTTTCCGAGGGATGCTTCACGGAGCCATCATGCCGGGGGCATGGCCAGCTTTGCTCATCGGCCACGATCAGGAGATTTATTCGCACAACGGCACCGGAAGGCTTTACAAGCTTGGATATTCGATGGGGGTCAACCTCTCAGGTCTCATCTTTTTTGGATGGTTTTTTCAAGCCGTTCGATTCCATCGAAAACAAGGTCCGGAAATCATCCCATGAACAAGCTGTCTACCGGAACAAACCGCAGTAAACCTGGATCGCATTGACTCGACCACCGACAAAATATCCAGTCGCGGGCAAATGAAAACTGCGAGCAACCCGGTTAAACGTAAAATCCTGCGCACATTTCGGGTTGTTGGGATCATAGGCCTTAAAAATGATCTCCGCCCTGGTCTCGGTAACCTCAAACAGAAGCATCGCGTGATTGACGGTTAGTGCCGGGAATGTGAATAGGTGAACGGCGGCCGTTTGACCTCCCCGCACCACACTCATCAAACCAGCAGCTTCGGCCTCCTGCCCGGCGCGGGTAAACGGCAATACCATACGCCAATGACCGCGTTGAAAGTAGCTTCTCCAGGCTGCACCTGCCTCAGCCTTGATTAAGCGTTCATATTTTCGACTGAACGAAAACAAGTCAGGGTAGCCCTGAAAAACGATGCGCTCAAATTCGGGACCCGGTTGACGCGGATTACGCCCCAAGACCAACCGCAGTTGGGTTCGGATGTATCCCTCACCCATTTCCATTTCGCTTGGCTCAAATCGAGAGTGCATTCGAAAGAGTTTGACCGCCCGTACCATGACAAAGCAGCGAAGGGTATAATTGGGCGGCGGAGTTCGCCATTGATGGGTTTGACGACCGGTAGCTGGATCGCGGGCGTAGTTCCAACGTGTCTCGTTTGGAAACGCTAGAATGTCATTTGGATGGCGAAGTGTCTGAAAATCCATAATGATGAATTCCAAGGCGTTGCACTGGGCGTCCCCATTTCGCCCCTTTGCGGATGTGACTGCAAGGATAACCGCATTCTCGACGGAAATGCAATTAGGGCGCGTGTTCAAACGCATTGGGCTTGCAGCGCAGGCATGATTATAGGCAGCATGTTTAGTGCTTTACCACGACTGGCTCCGAGTGGTGGCCGAACACGGCTCGGCTTTGGCGGTCTACGAGGCAGGCAGCGGTCGATCTTGGACTTTTCGGGAATTGGCGGATTTGGCTAACTCCGAAGGGAGCCCCTCCGGAATCGTATTTCCCAGTGGGCATGACATCGGTTTCATTCTCACAGTCCTTCGGGCCTGGCAGGCGGGAGCGATCACCTGCCCACTTGAAGTCGGCGAGCCCCCACCTGCCCTACTCCCCCCTCCCTTTCCCATTGTTCATCTCAAGCGGACTTCGGGCACCACCGGAGCATCACGCTGTATCGCATTTTCCGCAGACCAACTTTCGGCGGACGCCAATTGTATCGTTCGAACCATGGGGTTGCACCCTGGATGTCCCAATCTTGGTGTCATTTCGCTCGCGCACAGCTACGGATTTTCCAGTTTGATCCTGCCACTATTGCTTCACGGCATTCCCCTTCTGCTGGCATCATCCCCTATTCCAGCTGCCCTTGTAGACGCTTCCCATCTTTTTGCCGACGACGCACTAACACTTGCTGCCGTTCCCGCCATGTGGCGGGCGTGGCATGAAGTCGGGGCTATTCCCCCAAACATCATTGTTGCCATTTCGGCGGGTGCCCCCCTGCCCCTCCAACTGGAAGAAGCTGTTTTTGCTGCCGATGGATTAAAAATTCACAATTTTCTTGGGGCTTCCGAGTGCGGCGGGATTGCCTATGACACGAGCCCAGTTCCCCGGCGAGACGCACAGTATGCCGGAAGTCCAATGAAAAATGTCACCTTACAGATTAACAGCCATGGCTGCCTCCAGGTTCACAGCTCAGCCGTAGGCCAATGTACCTGGCCCGAATCGGACCTCCAATTTGGCAACGGTATCTTCAATTCGAGCGATCAAGCGGCGCTCAATCCAGAAGGGGGAGTACGGTTAATAGGGCGGGCAGGTGACATGATCAACGTCGCCGGACGGAAATTTAGTCCTGAGACCACCGAATCGGTGTTGCGACAACATCCATCGGTTTCTGAATGCCTCGTCTTGGGAATACCATCCGGAGGTGGACGAGGGGATATCGTGACTGCTGTTATCGAGTCCAATGCGTCGATATCCCAGGGAGAACTTCGTGCATTTCTTCAAGAACGGTTGCCAGTCTGGCAGATTCCTCGTCACTGGCACTTTGTTGACGTCCTCGCCTTTAATAGCCGCGGCAAACTGTCGCGCACCGAATGGCGACAAAAGCTGATGTTTCCTCGTTAACCGCCCGTGCAGTCTCCCGCGAGGGTCAGACCGCATTGAAGCACTAATCGGCCATTGACAGTCGCGGTCACTTCCGCCGAAACCAATCCTCCCATACGTCCTGTCACGTGGGCGACCAGGACGACTGTCTCTCCGGGCCGGGCAGAGCCCGTAATCTTTGCAGATCGGATTGCCGTTAGCTTGAGATTGGCCAAGGGCCTCTGCCGCTCGTCCGCCTGCGCCACCGTTCCGGCCAGTTGCGCTCCGGCTTCGACCAAGATCACGCCCGGCAGAAGCGGATTCCCGGGGAAATGGCCCCGAAGAAAGCTTTCCTTCCCAGTCAACGTATACTCACCCGTGCCGGATACTCCCTTCTCTAATGACGTCAACCGGTCGAGGAACCGGAATTCTGGTCCGTGTGGAAGATGATCCAAAGGATCTTTCATTTCTTTGGTGCCCCCGTCTTCCCACCCTTTAGGGGTTCAGAGACGCGCCAATTCGGATCAATCACCGGCGAAAGGTCGGCATCATCCATCTCTGGATTCCGCTTGGCATCCTTAAAATCATTTCGCACCCAGGTTCCGTCGACAAAATGCAACTCAGTCGCGGTCAGGGAAAAATCGCCCGACGAGACGACAATCATGATGTCTGGGACCAATTTTCGCAGGGCGGCATCTCGTGGACGAAACCGAACGCCACTCCCAGTTGCGTCTGGATTCACTCCGAGGAGTTCAAACTTCCGACGAAACTCGGCTGCGTCGCGCGGAAACCCGGTGTCAAGCAATGACAACGCGTCTCGCATTGGGCCCGCTGCTAGCGCCTGTATGGAGTAGCGCTCCGCTCGTTTTAATCGAGGCGCGAGCACCCACAAATCATCCTTCGTGCGGAACGCTATCGACTGGGGAGGGTTGCCGAGTTCCCATCGAAACTTGTCGGGTGCCTTGAACCAAAGCTTTCCGGATTTCGAGAGCGGTTGGGTGAGCGCTGCGAGATGCCGGGTCTGCACAAAGTCAGCACTCCAGGATGTGAGGTTAGTTTGGGTAGCCAGCCAATGTTCGACCAGA
The DNA here is from genome assembly GCA_903835555.1 of uncultured Verrucomicrobiota bacterium. Lineage (GTDB taxonomy): Bacteria > Verrucomicrobiota > Verrucomicrobiia > Limisphaerales > UBA9464 > CAILNN01. Next base: position 3,482 of record CAILNN010000210.1, on the reverse strand, counting down.
ACCGCAGCTTCCGTTCCACCTTCAACCGCAGAAGGAAACGCTCGGATGGTTACAACACCGAGGAGCAAGGCAGCGAAGCAAAGCAGTCTCTGTGGTTTGAACATATTTGATTCTCTTATAACGTTTTCCCACCCAGGAGTGGCCACAATGAATTGGTGTGTTTCATTAAAAACGTGCCTACTATCATCGGTGAATCGCATGGTTATCGTTTTTCCACATCGGAACAAAGTGATACCACTGGGTGGCATACTTCCGAATAGCCGGTTCAAAACAGTTCATCACCCGTTCGGTGAACTCAATCCGCGCTGTCCGACCTGTCAACTCTGCGGGATTGTATTCAACCGGGGGAAGCGAATGTGCCCGATAGGCACCGCCTTCACGCACGATATAAACCGGAAGCACGACGCAACCAGATGACCGAGCAAGTTCCGCAACGGCGAGGCTCGCCTTCATCTTCCGTCCGCAGAATTTGACATCGACTGCGGATGCCGGGGTTGGGCGGTCAATGAGCGTGGCGACCCAATTTCCAGACCTGAGTCTCCGGATCACTTCGAGAAAGGCGAATAAATTGTCTCCGACAACAAGGGTTTCGATTCCCATTCGCGACCGCGCAGCGGAACGGAGCTTCGTCAGACGAGCGGGCTCCTGGGCGGTCAGGACGGTAAGGGTTCCTCCATTTCGCGTTATAAGAGACCCTCCAAACTCCCAGTTTCCCAGGTGCGGTGTTACGAAGAGCACGCCCCTTCCCGATTTTGCAGCTGTGGAAAAATATTCCTGACCTGACCCATAATCCACCGCCTCCGCAAAATCCACCCCAGCCTCCCATCGCCACAAGTCAACCACCTTTCGGGCAAAATTACCAAAGTTTTCGCGGGCTGCACGCTCCGCCTCAGCCTTGCCTCCCGGCAAAATCGGCGTTAGATTTTCCACGACTACTTCCATACGGCGTCGATTGATAAGCCGATAAAGGAAGGCTGCGAAACGAGCGGCCAGGGCAGCGATTGATCCGGGCAGTCTTTGTCCCATCCACAATCCCGCATTCCAAATTGCAGCACTGTAAAGTAACGATGGCGCAGGTGAAGATCGAGCCGTCCGGTACCACCATACCGGGAGCAAACCGAGGCACACGACCAGCACACAAGCAACGCCGATGGCACAGACCAAATCGAGGCTGGCCAACCCGGCATTGTTGGTAAAGGCGAGCGAGCTGAAGCCGGCAATATTCGCCCCTGCGCAAAGGAGAAGAGCCTTTCCCGTCGAACCCCATAGCTTTCGGAAATCCGTGCCGTGGCGTCGTAACGCCAATTGCACGTGAATCGTTGAATCAACGGATGCCCCCAGCAGCAAAGGCAGCGCAACCAAGCTCAGTAGATTCCACTTCCATCCGAGGAGCACCATGATCGAAAGGAGGAAACCTAAAGCCATGGCCAAGGCACATAGACTTAAGAAAACCTCCCGAGCACCCTTGAATGCCATCCACAATGAAACGACTAACATCAGTGCAATTAGGCCCGTAAGCCGTTCGACACGGCGGGATACATAAGCCAGTAGAGATGCTCCCAGTGAATCCCAGCTCGTCACGATCACCCCAATCGGGAGGGCTTGGGCAAGGGCGTCCATACGGAGCGTTCTCGACGGTTGTATGATTCCGAGGGCGAGCCAACGGCCTTCACCTGTTCGAGCGGCAAACTGAGAGACCATCCATCGTGCCGTCTCATTGGTGGGCCATGAAACTGCCAAGTCGGGGCTGGATCCCATAGCCTTCCACGAGTCGAGCACGGCGACCGCCAATGAAAGTGCTTTCGGCGTAAATCCGGCAATCGCTGCGGCAGATTGTATTTCCTCGGTTCGGCCGAAAAGTGCGAGAGCAAGTGGAAGATTACGACGTGCGTTTTCGGGTCTTGGCCAAAAACCTGTAGGCAGTGTGTGTGAATCGATTTCACCGCGATCTTCAGCCTCGATCAGACGTTGTTCAGCGACAGCTAATTGACTGGCCACCTCGGATTCGGAACCTCCATTGAAAAGCACCCAGAGCGGCTCATTTGTGCGTCCGAACTGCGCCTTGAGCGTATCCATTGCGTCGTAGGCCGCGCTGTCTTTTGGCCGGAGCGGGTCGGCGCTACCGTTCACCTTTGGGAGGCCGTGCCATCCGAGGGTAGCTAGGATGATGGCTCCAAAGACGAGTGTCGGCCACCATGGCCGTTGCATCCAGCCCAATGGGAACGAGACGCTGTCGGAAGCAATTCTGGGCGGTGCCCGCGCGACTATCGGCAGGTACACATAAAGCATCACCACGGACCCGACCAATAATCCCATGGCCGTGAGGCAGCCCATTTGTGCCAAGCCTGGAAGGCCCGCAAATCCCAACAAAGAGAACGTGCAAGCGGTTGTCACTGCCGAATAATAGATACCCGGGGCGGCTTCATGACGAATCTCCTCCACAGACGATCCTGGACTCGAAACAAACTCTTGATAACTCACAAGACCATAGTCCACCGCCAATCCGAGCAGCACTGCGGCGAAACCGAGGCTGACAACATTGAGTGTACCGAAAACCAGTCCTCCGAGCGCCAGGGTCAGGAGAAGCGTGAGAAGTAGAGACGCGATCAACCAACCCAATGGACGCCAGCTCCGGTGTGCTATCCAGAATAGCACCGTAATCACGGCGACAGTCGTTGCAATTGAACTTCGCAGATCACTTTCCATTCCGGTGGAAATCTCTGAAAGGAAGGCCGGACCGCCGGTGATCCCCATTTCAACTCGTGTTTCACCTGGTGACTCATTCGACAGCACCGATGACGCCTCCCTTCGAACAAATCCAACCCAATCCGCCGCAGTGCGGTAATTCATCCGAGGATTTTCGGGTTCGACGATTACAACGCGAAACGTCCCGTCAGCATTGGAGAATATTCCCGTGCCAGAATCGAATCCTGGAGGAATCGCTCCAAGACCAGGGATGCGCGTAAATCCCAACGGGTCGTAGCTGCGAATTGCCAGTTCGCGAGGGTCGAGCGAGGTTGCCAGCAGTTCCTTGGATGCTTCAAGCTCACCCTTGATCCGGTCCCCGGAAATCCTTGAAGCCAGTTTTTGAAACTCCGCCGGTTCCTGCTGGAGCCAAATCCAACCAAGATTCTGGGCCGCATCCAGCGGATGCTCTATCCAAGGCGCTTGCCACCGTGCTGCCCGAATACGGTTGGTCGCGGATTGGAGGCGGGACCCAACTCGTTCCGCCACCCTCCCAACCGCCTCTGGATCGCTCCCACTAAACGTGACGAGGAGTTCTCGAGAGTTGGCGAAATGCTGCTGTTGCATCTGCAATCCCCGGACTGCGGGAAGCGATGCCGGGAGGAGGCTGAAGATGTCCGCTTCAAAACGGAGGCGCACTAGTCCCGCAGCAACTACCAGAGCCATGACCGCGAATACCCACCACGCCATAGGTGGTCGAATTTGACGGGACGCCCTTCCGATCATGGCCCCCCCCC
>CAILNN010000209.1 GCA_903835555.1 uncultured Verrucomicrobiota bacterium | reverse complement strand
GTGAATGATGAGCTGGCTTTCTCGAATAGCGAATCCGATGCGGCTTCCCACGCCGGCACGGCCTACCTCACGCTCGCAGCCGGGGGCGGAAATGCCCTATCCTTTGATCTTTTTCTAGATGTTCCCGGCCTCGGTGATGTTAATTTCAATGGCTTGACCGACTATGCTGAGGTCGGTCTCGGTTTTACCAACGAGACCACATCGGGTGTTTTATCGTACGTAGATGCGTCCGGGTTTTCCATCGATGGTACGCTGGACGCGGTTTGGAATCGGACAGCCGGACAAGCGACCGGTTCCGTCAACATTCACGTGAGTCTGCCGTCGTTGAACACCGACCTTACGTTTGTCCATGAGTTCGAGATTTTCCAGTATCAGGGAGCCCTCTCGTACACCGTTCAGGCGACCAGCATTCCTTCAACGGTATCGCTCCTTCGCCTAGGCTTACCGCCGGGACTTTCCAATCAAATCACCGGTCCGATAGTCCTGATTCGTTCCAACGAGTTGGAGCTGGGGTATACGGCCGACGTCTGGCACCGCGAATCCGATGGTTCGTTAATCAATCTCCGTCTTGCCTCATCGGCATTTCTGGGCAGTGCCATCACCCGAACTGGCTTGCCTGGGAGCTATGAAGGTCTTCTGCCGTTCTTAAATGGGTTCCCCGAAATCCCCTCGAATGGGCAGGGACAATACATCCTTTGGTGGCTGGACCTCTTTGATTCCAACGATGCCAACCATAATGGCATTCCCGACTTGAACGATCCGCCATTTGTTCCACCCATCACGCCGCAACTGAGTACCCGTCTGGCCAATGGCCAATTGGAGCTAACCATTCAAGCGTCGCCAGGCCAATCCGTGGTTCTCCTTCAATCGCCGGGTCTTTCAACACCAAGTTGGACCACCAACCAAGTGGTCACTTTGAGTCGTTCGACCGTGGTGATCGGATTGCCGCTGGCAGGGGGAACAACCAGCTATTTTCAAGCGCGATAAGCCCCATTCGACCAGCCCAGTTTGTTGAACTCATCCCAAGAATCCGACCTCAGTTGGTCGCTAACCGCCGGTACTCCGGGTTCGCAGGCGGAGAGGTTGCTTAGGGTGCCGCCACGGATCGAAGACGAGCGGCTATGGACTCAAGCCGAGCCGGTTCCCGAATCTTTTTGTTTCCTCGGTCCACGACGTAAAAGGTATCGATCGCCGCCCCGCGTTCCGTGCTAATCTTGGCGAGGACAATGTCGATGCCCATTTCATAAAGCGCGTAGGACAACTGGAATAATAATCCGACCCGGTCCTCGGCTTCCAGGTCAATGACAGTTTGTTGTTCCGATACCTCATTATCAAAGCGAACGGAGGTGATGAGCGCATCATCGCCGACCGCCCGATAGCGCGGCGGATAATTGGGAGCCGAAGACAACGCCTTCGCTGGGTCCAGACCCCCAATGAGTATTTCGTGGGCCAGCTTTTCGAAACGGGTTCGGACTTTTTGGTCGGCCAGTTGACCGGTCCGGGCATCGGCGACGAAGAATTCGTCCAAAACGATGCCGTCTGAACGCGTGTAAATTTGGGCGGCCAAAATATTGAGGCCGACAGACGCCAAGGCTCCGGTCAGTTTGGCAAAGAGTCCAGGGCGGTCCCATGTGCATACATGCAGGGACGTATAGCCGCGGTCCGATTGGTCCCGCCACAGCATCACCGGTTCCAACGCATTCGTGTCTTGCTGATTAATTTGCAGGTGCATGAAGCGATGCACCAGCGTCACGTCTCGCAAGACCTCCCGGGAACCGTGAACGCGGAAATACCGCGAGGGCAGGGTCTCAAAATGCGAATCGATTTCCTCGACACCATACGTCTTCGGAGCGGCCTCCTGGACATCCTGCCGAAGTCGGTCCCGTTGCTGTTGTTCTGCGCGGATGAAATCCGAGTTACCCTCCAGGGCCGCCCGGGTTTGTCGATGGAGTTGACGGAGGAGAGAATCCTTAAATCCATTCCAAAGTGTGTCGCTTGTCCCCATCGAATCGGCAAAGGTGTGGATGGTTAGTAGGTCCAGGCGTTCGGTATCGAGAATCTGGGCGGCAAATTGGTGAATGACACTCGGGTCCTCCAAATCGCGGCGTTGGCTGATCTGCACCATGGCCAGGTGCATCTCAATTAGCTGCCGGAAAATAGCGATGGTTCCGGCATCCAGGCGGAGGCGATTCCCTGCCCGTTGAGCTAAATCGCCGCCAACAATTTCATGGCGTTCCCCTGGCAACGCTTTGCCGGAGTCGTGGAGAAGGAGAGCCAAATAGAGCAAATACGGTCGCTCGAGACGATGCATCAGGTCACTGTATCGATTGAACGGCTCCTCCGTGGAATTCCAAACCAAGTCTGCTTTTTCAATGCAGACCAGCGTGTGTTCATCCACGGCATACTGATGATAGAATTCATGTTGTACCAAATTGGTTAGACGACCGAACTCCGGTAGCAGCTTGCCCAGGAATCCGACTTCGTGCATGGCCCGGGTGATGGGTGCCACATGACCTCGGGCATTGAGAATTTCAAGCAACGTGTTGCGGACATGGGCACTGGTCGTGAAAGCCCGGTCGACCAAACCAGAGGCAACCGATTGCCGAAGCAACTGGGCCAAGTCGGGATGAAGGGTGAGGCCCCGTTGCTGAAGGTGCAAAAAAACTCGGATCAGACGGAGGGGGTCAGCCCGAAAAACATCTTTTGAACCCGGCAATAATTCCGTGCCCACAATGTCAAATCCATCCAGGTGCTCCGTCGGAATCGCCTTGGAATGAAGGCCTACGGTGAGACGCTTGACCACGCTGGCGCGACCCGCCACGAGCGCGAGGCGTTGCTCCAGTGTGCGGGTAATCAAATGGACATTTCGTGCATGGGTATAGTAATCTTTCATGAAGTGCTCCACCCGAAGGCGGGGTGAGCGCTCCGTGTATCCCAGGCCAGTGGCAATGGCCGGTTTTAAATTCGCCGCGAGAACTTCCAAGGGCCGGTTGGCCGAGTAATGGAGTTCCGTTCGGGTTCGCAGGAGGTAATCATAAGCAGTTTCGAGCTGTTTCCGCTCGGAGGCGTTGATTTGTCCGGCTCGTTCGAGCTCCACCAAAGTCTTCAAGCCAAGCTTGAAATAAACCATCCACAAGAGGTTTTGAAAGTCACGCAGTCCGCCACACCCCTGCTTGACATTGGGTTCCTGCATGGCGGCTGAATTACCATACTTGGTTCGTCGGGCGGCTTGGTCTGCCAGGCGCTGCTGAATATATTCGTCCTGATGCCCTTCGACACAGTTGGCGTGGAATCGACGGGTCAATTCCTCAAAGAGTTTGGGGTCCCCGTGGATGAGCCGGGCTTCCAGGAGGGCGGTCTTGGCCTGATTGTCTTGATTGGCGACCATCACACAATCCGACACGGACCGCACGGAATGCCCGACCTTTAATCCAATATCCCACAACAGGTAGAGAAGGCCCTCTGTCCAAGCTTTCAACGCCGCCTGGGCAGCACCTTGCGGGTCGAGTCGCCCCGCATGGAGAAACATCAGGTCGATGTCGCTATGGGGTGTCAGTTCCGCCCGCCCATATCCACCGAAGGCCACGAGAGCGACTCGCGGTGTCGCATCGGCAGATGGCAAGGCAGATTGTAGCGCACGCCAACCATTTTTGATCAATGCGTCCATGACGGCCGCGCGAGCTGCACACACTTGCCTGCCGCTGGCACCACCGCGGTGAAGAATTTTAAGCCGGGCATCTTCCTCTTTGAGGAATGCTTTGTACTTCGCCAAATCATCGGTCGGCTTGCGCTTGGAGGGAGCAGGCAACCGCCGGTCCGCGTTGGCGGAGATTTTCAAGCCGATAGACGTCACGACTCGACGAAGGTGTTCTCGGCGGATACCGCCTCAAAGCTCAAAATCCGAACAAACGTATTTTTGTCTCCCGGTCCAACTTTCCGCAACCTTGTTGCCAGCCCGGTTATCAAGCAACCTTGCTTACAAAATGGTGCCCTCTCCGGAGACCGATGCGGATGCGGAATTGATGCTGCGCGTTAAGCAGGGCGGCTCCGATGCGTCCGAAGCATTGACTCTGCTGGTCGATCGGTGGAAACAACCGGTGGTTCACTTCCTCTTCCGCTCGCTTCCAGACGCCGAAGAAGCGGAAGACCTAGCCTTGGCGGTTTTTACCCAGCTCTGGAAGAGCGCAGCCCGGTATCAGAATTCAGCGCGATTCAGCACCTTCCTGTTCACGATCGCCCGAAATCTTTGCCTCAATGAGCTGCGGCGCCGAGCGCGGCATCCGGCCGTATCTCTGGATGAACCCCATACAGACGACGAATCCCATCCGCTTCGTCAGTTGGAGGATGCCCGTCAAGCCTCGCCGGACCAAGTGATGCAGCGCGAGGAATTGATCGCCAAGGTCAACCAAGCCCTTGCCGACCTACCGGAAAAACAACGCACGGCCATCATTTTGTGTCGCGATACCGAGCTTAGCTACGACGAAATTGCCGCCATACTCGATACTTCGATTCCGGCGACCAAGTCCCTGATCCATCGAGGTCGCGAGGTCCTCAGGGCTCGACTGAAACCGTATCTTCGATCGGGCGAGTGGAATTAGGCTCTCCGGTCCAACAGCATCATTCCACGATGCAACTTTTTTGCTATCGCGGTTTTTGCCACCTTATATGAAGCCACGACCAGAACCCGGGCAACCATCTTGGGATTGGTGTGACGAGGTCTGGAGGGGCCGAAGTGGGGGCGACTCCAGGAGGCCGAAACCTTCCTGGGAACGTTCGCTGGTATCTTCCGTGTCAACGAGGACACCGGACGAGCGAGCCGCCTTGGATTCGGAACTCGCCCTCGAGCAACTCTTGGCGGCGCTGCCCCAGCCAACTGTCTCTAGCAACCTGGCCGCCCGGGTCTTGGCCGAAGTTGCTCGGGAATCCTCTGCAATGGGTTCGGCCCGGAATCACCGCTGGTCGTGGTCCTTCCCAAGGCTGTGGGCACGATTCGGTCCACGTTCGTTCGCTTGGGGACTGGGATTATCTGTTTTACTCGTCGCTGCGGTTTTGCAGTCCTCCGTTCACAACCGTCGCTTGATGGCCCGGGAGGTCGCGGAGATGGGTGCCGTTACCGCCATACCGGGTGTGGATGTTCTCCGAAATTTCGACGCCATTTCAGCGCTGAGCGCTGGTGTTCAGGTCCATCCAACCGACGTCGATTTGATGGCGGCGATGGTGGCGATGGGAAACTAGTGCGTGTCTTCAATCTACATTCGTACGGCCTACTGGCCAAGACGGGCTCGGGCTTCGTGGCTTATCGGTCGTGCATCTTCCGGTTGGTTTGCTGTCTGACGATCGGGAGGGCTTTGGCTGCAGACACGACCACCCCTGTAAACGCGCCGACAAATCGGCCTCCGGTCCCAGTCGCACCGTTGGAAGCGACCAGCCCCAGCGCGGTCTTCCGAAAGCTCCTCAGAGCAACCCCCGAGGAGCGGTTGGCTTGGATGCAGGTCCGCCCACCCGCGACGCGCGCCTTGGTGAACGCCAAGTTGGAGGAATTCTCCAAACTGCCCGTGGTCGAACGGGAGCTTCGTTTGGAAGTAGCCGAATTGGAATTTTTCCTGAATCCGTTGCTCAAAACTCCCCTGGCCGACCGACAAGGTCTCCTGGATCGAATTCCGGCAGAGAAGCGTCCGTTGATTAACCTCCGGTTGGCGGCTTGGGATGCTCTCAGTCCAGAGGCCAGAGCGGAATTACTCGAAAGCCAACAGTCGCTCGCTTACTTTATCCGATCGGAACGGGCGGATGCTCAACGATTGGCCGAAACGCTGCCGACGGTTCCCGCACCCATTCGTTCCGAAGTCGAAGCACAATTCGCTCGCTGGACATCTCTCCAACCAGAAGAGCGAGCTCGTAGGACCGCCTTATTCCAACGGTTTTTCGACCTCAGCCCGTCCGAGCGAGCCAGAACCGTTCGACAACTGACGGAGGAAGAGCGGCAACGGATGAAAGAGGCTCTGGCACAATTGGATGCCTTGGGCTTTCAGGACCGCGATCGCTGTTTGCAAGCATTTCGGCAGTTCGCCGCATTGAGCCCGCAAGAACGGGCGGATTTTCTTGCAAATGCAGCTCGCTGGAAGGCCATGAAGCCCGCCGAGCAGACCGCCTGGCGTGCCCTGATTGATCATTTGGACCTTAAAGCTCATCAAGACCCGCCGCTTCCGCCGGTTGCCCCCTCGCGGGGTATCACCACCAATCGATAGGTCGATTTACGGATTGCTCCCGAAGCGAGGTCAGTTTCCAATCCGCTCATGAAATCGTTGCTGGCGTGGTTGTGCCTGGGTTTGTGGATGTCATCTGCCTACGCAGATAAACAAATACTTCTTATTGCCGGCTCCCGTAGCCACGGTGCCGGGGAGCATGAATTTCGCGCTGGTTGCCTGCTGCTGGCCGACTGCCTGCAAAAGATTCCGGGCATTCACGCTACCGTGGCCAGCAACGGTTGGCCCTCGGATGAAACCGTATTGCGCTCCGCCGATGCCATCTTGTTCTACGCCGATGGGGGCAGCGGACACCCGGCCATCCAGCCAGCGCGATTGAAGTTAATCGATGAGTTGGCCGCCAAAGGGGTGGGAATCTGTACCGCCCATTATGGTGTCGAAGTTCCCGCCGGGCTACCCGGGTTTGCCATGTTGCGCTGGACTGGCGGCTATTTTGAGCCGTACTGGAGTGTGAACCCCACTTGGAAGGCCAACTTTGATAAATTCCCTCCACATCCGATTACCCGGGGCGTTCAACCTTTCAGTATCGATGATGAATGGTATTATCACATGCGCTTTGCCCCGGAAATGACCGGCGTAACACCCATCCTCAGCGTTGTTCCGCCCTTGGAAACCGTTCGTCAGCCAGACGGTACGCACTCTAGCAACCCATGGGTTCGTTCGGAAGTATCTCGGGGAATCCCCCAGACTTTGATGTGGGCTTTTGACCGTCCGACAGGCGGACGCGGCTTTGGCTTTACGGGCGGTCATTATCACCAGAACTGGGGGAACGATGATTTTCGTCGCCTGATTCTGAACGCTCTTGTCTGGGCATCGGGTGCGGAAGTTCCGCCGGGCGGAATCGTCTCGACGGTTACGCCGGACCAGTTGAAGGCCAATCAGGACGCGAAGTGAGGCGTTCCTCCCACCCAGTGGATTGTCCCCGAATCTATCCGGTTCCATACATCTGGTTTTCCTCCAAGACATCGGAATCGGCATCGTGATACCTGTGTCCTCCGGGATTCCGTTGATGACTTGACGCCTGATTGTAACGGGGCGAAACTCATCTTGTTATGTCTGTGCCTGGTTGCACGTTGTCGGTGTGGATTCAGCCACCCACGGCTTTTATCAAGCTCGGGGGGAGGGCGGCTGCAGAGAGTGCACGCGACTTTAAGGCACTGGTGAACCGACTCTACACCGAGGGAACCCCATCCTTTTGTATCGACCTCTCGAACTGCCTCCTGATGGACAGCACCTTTTCTGGAGTGGTCGCTGGATTGGCACAGTCTCTCGGTCCAGAGCCAGTCGGGGGATGCAAACGATTCACTCTCGTCAATCCCAATGCCCGTGTCCGGGATTTGCTCGATAACCTCGGAGTTCTGGATTTGGTCCATACACTCGAAGGAAAACCGGTTGTGCGCCCAGATGGCACCACAGAGGAAGTTATCCGGGTGGGTGCTGACCGGAAAGAAATGACCGCCTGCTGTCTTGAAGCTCACCGGTTGCTGATGGCACTGAAGCCGGAAAATCAGGCGAAATTCCAGGAAGTGACGCGAATGCTTGAGGCCCAATTGACTGCTTGAATCTCCGTTCTTAACTATCCGTCGAAGACGGTGCGCGTCGCAGAGGATTACCCGAGTCCGCGACGGAGAGGGTTCTCAGGATTCAGCCGACCCAATACGGCAAATGGCAAATGAAGGCCCAATGCCGTAGCCACGTTGGGCGGTGTGACCATTGATATTCGTGGGAGCTGGTAAGCCGTTCGGACACCTGCCTCGAATTGCTTTACGTACGCATTCTCCGCGTGGCCATGCGCCAACAAGCGCGCTTTCCGCTCCATTTCAAGCCACTGAGCAGGTGACGTTGCCAATACCGCCTTGACTCCGGCAGCGGCGGCATCCGGCCGATCGACGGGAAACAAGAGCGCTGGATGAATCTGCTCCGTGTAGCGATCACCGCCACTATTCATTTTGGCGTACAGCGGCAATACACCTTGACTCATGGCTTCCGCCAAACTGAGTGGAGTACCCTCATAATCGCTGGTAAAGACGATGAAATCCAAGCTACGAATTGCCTCCCAATAGGCGTCGCCGGAGAGTCGACCTCGGAATTGGACCGTTGCACCGACGGCGGCGAATTGCTTGGCTAGCGTGCCCTGGACGGGCCCTTCCCCGATGATTTCCCATCGGTGCTGGATACCTGCGGCGGTCAGTGCCCGGGCAATTGGGGGTAACCTTTCCACTCGTTTTTGGGCGGTCATCAAGCGTCCGCAGTAGCCGAGCACCACTGGCCGATTTCCAAAGTTCCTCGGCGGGCGCTCCGGTAGGTCGGGAAGATTAATGGGAACTGGGACCACGGACAATCGCTCAGAAGGCAAACCGAGGGCGTCATGGGCCAACTCCACCAGCGGCTCGCTGACACCCATGACAAAGTCAAATCGTCCTTTCAGAGCCGATAAATAGGTTTTATCTCCAGGCCAAGCTGTGGCCAGAACAGCCACCCGTCTTTGGCAACCATCGAGCGGTGCAAAAAAACCAGCACCCCAGGCATTTAGATAGGAGGCACAGCCGCTCACCGGGGCAACCAGTCGTTTCCATCTTGCCTGTGCCGTTTGTGGACTGTGCCAACCTTTTAAATCCAGCCCAATGACCTCCGACGATTGCGAGTCCTCAAAAACGATGACTGCCCGTTGCAGAAAGTCAGACCGGGAGGACCTCAGATGATTTCTGAGCATGGATTGCCCCCCACCGAGCATTCGAAGGTGAGTAAAGACGTGAGTAACTTCAAGCGGCTCCACGAATAATAGCGTATCCTTGGTCCATCCGAGAGGGAAAGGCCCGATTATTGCTACGCGAACTTCCCTCGTCAGGGTTATTTCGATTATGGAACAGGTAAAACAGATGGAGAAATGGTTCGCCCGCCTGCTTTTGTACTGGGCATTGGCTTGTTCGCAGGGAATTACGTTTGGCACTATTCGTCCAGACCCGCCAGTCCTGAATCTCCCGCCCCAGGTGGCAGACCCAGGTGCCTATTCGTTCCAAGAAGCCTTTCCAGGGTTGCCCACAGTCAACGTCGTCAGTTTTGCCATACCACCGGGAGAGACCAATCGCCTTTTTCTGGCAGACAAAGCAGGGGTCATTTGGGTCATCACGAATCTAGCCTCTCCAAACTTGAGTGTGTTCTTGGACCTAAGCGACAGGACGGTGACGGATTCAGAATGTGGTCTCACCGGGTTGGCATTCCATCCCTGGTATTCGCTCAACGGCCAATTCTACGTATTTTACTCCACCCTGACCACAACCGCGCTCGGGACCGGCCTACACCAACGAGTGGCCCAATTCTCTGCCGATTTTGACAATCCAAACCAGGCGCTCCCAAATTCGGAGATTCCCTTGATCACCCAATATGACCGAAATCCCGAGCATCAAGGGGGTACGCTTCAATTCGGTCCCGACGGCTACCTCTATATTGGAGTTGGAGACGAGGGAGGCGATTTCGATTCATTCGACAATGCGCAGCGAATAGATGGCAATTTCTTCTCGGCCATTTTGCGGATTGATGTGGATATGCTTAGCAAAAATATTCCACCCAATCCGCATCCCGCCGTGAATCCCGGGACCTACTTTGTACCCGCCGATAACCCATTCTTTGGAATGACCTCTTTCCGCGGGCAAGCTGTGAATCCCCCGGAAATTCGAACGGAATTCTATGCCATCGGATTCCGAAATCCATTCCGCTTTGCCTTCGATCCCGTCAGCCATGAATTGTTTGTCAACGACGTCGGTCAAAACGAGCGGGAAGAGATTGATCGGGTACAGGCGGGAGGAAATTATGGATGGCATTTCTTTGAAGGGACGTTACCAAGCCCGGCATATCCGCCCGCCGACCCCCTCGAATTTCAACCTCCAACCTACGAGTACCAGCATGAAGGACTGAAGATCGCGATCACAGCGGGGCTTCCCTATCGGGGCACAAAATATCCGGAACTTGACGGTACTTACGTCTTTTTTGATTTCGGTGGAACCATGGGGATATTGCACAAAGATATGGTTGCCGGTTGGATCAATCAATGGGTGCCCGACGGATTTACACCCTCCGGCGTGTCGGATCTCATCGTGCTTCCTTCCACTGGAGATATCCTAATCGGCGACTACCTATTCGGTACCATATACCGGCTTGTCCCAAACCAAGCCCAAGGGGGGGCGTTACCCTCCCAACTCAGTCAAACGGGCATTTTTGACAACCTCACCTACCTGACTCCAACCCCGGGCCTGGAACCGTATGAAGTAAATGTTCCGTTTTGGTCCGATGGTGCCGCCAAGCGCCGTTGGTTTGGCCTGCCCTCGACGGATGCCTACTTCACCTACACGAGCGCCGGAGCTTGGCAGTCCCCGTCGGGAACCGTATGGGTCAAGCACTTTGACTTGGATGTCCTCTCCAATTCGATACCAACAACTCGAAAGATCGAAACACGAGTCTTGGTTCGAACGGATACTGGAGTTTACGGGGCAACCTATCAGTGGCGGGACGATCAAACCGATGCCGACTTGGTCCCGTCTAGCGGAAACAATACGGCATTCTGGGTCAATCGCGACGGTACCAACCATCTTCAAACATGGCATTTTCCCGCCCAAAGCGAGTGCGCCACCTGTCATAACTCGATGGCGGGGTTTAGCCTCGGATTCAATACCCCCCAGCTAAACCGCTCCGTGGTATACAATGATATCTTCACCAACCAAATTGCCGCTTGGGCAGATGCTGGCTATTTTTCAAATCCGCCCGTCGCCCCTGCATATGAGCGCTCACTCAGCCCGCTCGATAGTCCGGCGACCAGCCGCCGTTGGCTTGCTCGCTCCTTTCTCGCTGCCAATTGCACGGCTTGTCACTTCCCCAATGGACCCACACGAGCGACCTGGGATGCCCGACCGGAACCCGATTTGTCGGACTTGGGCATTGTGGGAGTCACAGCTATGGAGAGTCTCTCCGACCCCTATAACGTCGAACCCGACTACATTGTGTCTCCAGGTGACCTCGACACATCGGCGCTTTATCGCCGATTGGCAGATATGGCTCCGTATCATATGCCTCCCTTGGCAACCACCGAGTTGGATACCGTTGCTCTCCCGATTTTAGCCGGTTGGATCACCAATGATTTGGTTGTCCATCAAAGTTATCAGGCCTGGGCACAAACTTACTTTCCCTCGAACGCGCCTCCAACACAGGTAGGCCAAAATGCCGATCCCGACGGCGATGGGCTGACAAACATGGCGGAGTGGCTCCTGTCCGAAGACCCTCGGAATCCCCGACCAACGTGGTCTTGGGGCATCCAAGCCGAAACCGATGGATTCCATTTGCAATATCTCCGACTGGCCGACGTCGCTTTTCAAATCGAAGTTTCTGCAACAGCAGGTGTGGAGGCGAACTGGCAGCCATTAGCCGTGCCTGGGAATGAATGGCAGGTGACCGCTTACCCTGTCCCCGTCGACCTGATCATACCGCCGCCGCTTTCCGGCCAGGCGTTTTATCGGGTGAAGATTTCAGAGCCTTAAAGCCGGGCTTACGCCAGCAAGCCCGGAACGACTTCACCGAATACATCGGTAAGCCGAAAGTCCCTTCCTTGAAACCGATAGGTTAGTTTCTCGTGATTGAAACCCAACTGATGGAGCAGTGTCGCGTGAAGGTCATGGACATGCACCCTGTCCTTGACCGCATTAAAGCCAAAATCGTCTGATTCTCCGAATGCTATCCCAGGCTTAAAGCCGCCGCCAGCCACCCACATACTGAAGGCATTGGGATGATGGTCACGGCCATCATCTCCGCCTTGGACCATTGGCGTACGCCCAAACTCCCCGCCCCAGAGAACGATCGTGTCTTCCAATAGTCCCCGCTGCTTAAGGTCTTTTACCAAAGCGGCACCGGCCCGGTCGGTCTTACCGCACTCCGCCTTGAGACCCCCGGTCAATCCACCGTGGTGGTCCCAAGATTCATGGAAAATCTGCACAAACCTCGTTCCTCGTTCGACCAGTCGTCGTGCAAGAAGGCAGGCGTTGGCAAAAGAAGTCTTTCCAGGCTCCGCCCCATAAAGTTCCAAGGTTTCCTTCGACTCTTGCGTCAGGTCCATTAGGTCGGGTGCACTGGTCTGCATCCGATAGGCCATTTCGTAGGAGGCAATTCGGGTGCTGACTTCAGGGTCACCCACTACGCCGAGATGCCGCTCATTCAAACTGCGGACGGTATCCAGGGTATCGCGTTGCAAAACAGCATCAACGCCAGCGGGATTATTCAGATACAAAACGGGTTCGGGTCCATTCCGAAACAAGACCCCATTGTGAACCGTCGGCAGGAAACCCGACCCCCAATTGGAAGCACCGCCGCTGGGACCCTTTCCGCCTGTGCTAAATACCACGTATGAAGGTAGCTCCATCGATTCGGAACCCAGTCCATAGGTCACCCATGAACCGAAGCTGGGGCGCCCAAATTGTTGTGAGCCCGTGTTCATGAATATCTGGGCAGGCGCGTGGTTAAAGGCGTCGGTGGCCATCGACCGGATCACGGTGATATCGTCGGCCACCTCCGACAGATGAGGTATGACCTCCGACAACTCCAATCCACTCTGTCCATGGCGGGAGAATTTGAATTTGGGGCCGAGGAGCGTCGCGTTCGGATTGATGAATGCCGCCCGATATCCCTTTAATAACTCCGCAGGAGGAACCGTTCCGTTATACTTGGCCAATTGCGGTTTGTAATCGAACAGCTCCAAATGACTCGGGGCACCCGCCATGAACAGATAAATCACGCGCTTGGCCTTCCCGGGGAGCGGCGATGGTTTGGGGGCCAGCGGATTCAATGTCTGCCCGGAGACAGCCGCCGACGATTCTTGGAGCAACGAATGCAGTGCGATGGTTCCCAACCCGATACCGCATTCCTTAAAGAACCAACGGCGGGTGATATTCCGCCGCAACGCCTCCCGGGCATGTTCAAAATGGGTCAAACGCATGGGCATAGAATTACCTTTCGGCTCAAAGCTGTAGAGTGATGCTTACCATCCACGAGTGTCGGTTTGCTGCGGAAAATCAATTGGGCGCTCGGTTTGATTTGTCCCTAAGAATAGACGGTAACTGGGCAAATTCCAGTCCTGGTGGATTTCGGCTACTCCTTCGTCAATGTCTCATCCAGGTTCAGCAACGCCCGCGAGACGGCCGTGTAGGCGGCCAATTGCGCGGGAGTCGTTCCCGGGGGGAGTTGTCTCGGCAATTCTGGTTTTCCGGTCGCCAGTTCGCCCGCGCTGACCCAACCGTCCGCTATTCGCTGATGTGCCTTACCCAAGAGCGCCAGAAGGTCCACCCGCTCTTCTGGGGCAGGCCAGCGCCCTAATACCCGCCGAAAGGCGGTGGCAATTCGTTCTTCATCAGAGCCGCCTGGACTTGCCAGGACCGAACCTGCCAGCGCCCGGGCGCATTCGTTAAAAACGACCTCATTCAATGCGGTCAACGCTTGAAGCGGGGTATTGGATCGATTTCGCCGGACACAGGAGAAATCGCCATTGGGAGCGTCAAAATTGGCCAGAACAGGGTAAGGTACGGAGCGAAACTTGAAGACATAGACACTCCGTCGATACCGATCCGGACCCTTCTCTTCTTTCCATGTCTTGGGGCCATAACTGGTCGGAGGTTGGAACAGGAAATCCGGTGCAGGCGGGTAAACACCACGTCCCCCTAAAGCCGGATTCAATAAGCCACTCGCCGACAACGCGATATCGCGTACGACCTCTGCATCGACCCGGAAACGCGGACCGCGGGCCAACAGCCGGTTGTATTTGTCTCGTTCATAAAGCGCCGGTGTCACCTTCGAGCTTTGCCGATAGGTCGATGACAAGACAATCAACCGATGAATGGCTTTCATCCGCCAGCCTCCGTCCATCAGTTCACAAGCCAGCCAATCCAGTAATTCCGGGTGCGACGGTGCGGGACTCTGAAGTCCAAAATCCTCCGCAGTTTCAACCAGACCCGTGCCGAAATAAGACTGCCAGATTCGATTGACACACACCCGGGCTGTGGTGGGCGATTTGCGATCGACCAACCACTTCGCCAGCGTCAGACGGGAAGTTTCCGCTCCAGGAGGCAGCGGATGCAGCACGGCGGGAACGCCCGCCTGAACCGGTTCGGCTGGCTTGAGCCAGTCGCCCCGCTTTAGAATCCGGGTATCCCGCATCTCTTCACCAGGACCGTTTCCGCGGTGTGCCACAAAAATGGATGTTGGTGTCCCTTCGGGCCAGGCGCTTGCTAAACGCTCGATCTCCGAGTTTACAGATGCGAATTCAGGAACGGTTGTCCGCCAGTAGCTGAAAATGGCCGCCACTTGGGCTGGTGTACGTTCGTCGCGGGCGATCTTAAACAGGCTACGCACGGCATCGGGAATCGGATCGGCCACCACGTTGGTCGCTGTCGTCACACTGAAACGGAATCGCCCCAAATTGTGGTTCTGGTTGTCATCGGAATTCCAACCGCCGTGTTTCTGTTCCAGGTAAATATTCAGGGCGGCGGTGGCGTTAGTTATCTCAACCGGATGTTCGGGAATGAAGACTGCCTTTCGTGGCTGATTACGCCGACCCGGTCCGGCGTCGATCCCCCACGCGGTTTCCTCTTTCCCATCAATGGCAAAAGCAACTGGACCATAGGTCCGTTTCTTGCCCGACCGATCATCGAACTCCGGTTCCAATTCCTTCTCTGGATTACTATAATCGGCGGTTGCCGAGACGAATTTCACCTTGCTCGCCTCCTTGTTGGTGCTGGCCCCCAATATCTCTACCCGGAATTCGGTCAGCGCCGACATCCCTTTGACTGACCGACCCGGGCCATTGCAGGGTAGATTGGGATCCGTGAGTTGTTCCAATCGGAAGGCTCCAATTGAACGAACCGCAGCGGGCAGATTGGTGGCCTGAAAATGCGCGGTCCAAAGGGTCGGGGCATAACTCGCTGCGCGAATCGAGCCATCGGCGTATGGGTAAAATCGCTCTCCATTCTCTCCCTGGTGTTCGGCCGTTATCACGACCCATTCCGGTTGGTTGGTACTGACCGTGTCTTCCCACGCATTCATGCGCGACTGCCACTCGGGTGTCCGATGCCGCAGTCCCTCCTCTAAATCCTGAATTTGGCGACGAAGATTGGCGATCTGCATCTGTTCCAGGGGTGTATACGCGACCATCGATCCTTCATGATCATTGTTCAAAAAGGCGAAGAGACGGTAATATTCCTCCTGGCTAATGGGATCGAACTTGTGGTTGTGACATTGAGCGCACTGGATGGTCAGGCCCAAGACGCTTTTCCCCAGGCAGTCCATGCGATCAAACATCGATTCCATCCGGAATTGTTCCGGATCGACGCCACCTTCTTCATTCAACATTGAATTGCGAAGGAAACCGGTCGCCACCTTTTGATCGTCCGTGGCCTGCGGAAGCAGGTCACCGGCCAGTTGCTCGATGATGAATTGGTCATACGGCAGGTCGCGATTAAAGGCATTGACCACCCAATCGCGGTAGGCCCACACAAACCGAGGCTTGTCCTTTTCAAAACCGTCAGAGTCGGCGTAGCGTGCGGCATCGAGCCAAATCCGACCCCATCGCTCGCCGTAGTGCGGCGAAATGAGCAATCGGTCAACAACCGCTTCATAGGCCCCTGGCGAACCATCGTTTAGGAAGACATCGATTTCGGAAGGGGTTGGAGGTAAGCCAATGAGATCGAGGTAAACCCGTCGCAGCCACGTTCCTTTGTCGGCTTCGGAGGAAGGTACCAGACCTTCCTTGTCCAAGCGCGACTGAACAAAGGCATCTACCCCGTTCCGACCCCAGCCCGGACTTTTGACGGGTGGAATCTCCGGGCGAAGCGGCGGGTGAAAGGCCCAATGGTTGGTCGCATCCTTGCGGACCTCGGCCCAGGCAGCGTGGCCAAAAATCGAGCCGATGAGAACGGCGCGAAACAATTGAGAGAGCAGTCGCAACCGTGGTTTCATGGCATCACCTTTTAATTTGGTTAGTCCGCGTGATAACCCCGCCAAACCCAAACCAAGGTGTCCGCCAAGGTTTGTTCAAACACTTTCCCGTCGCAATGACCCGTGGCCAAGCTATAGATAAACCGGTGGTTGTAGCCCTTTTCCTGAAGCGCAGCTTCCGTTCGCTTGCCCGCCATTACCCAATTGTGCTGGGTCGACTCCGGGTCCTTCGACCGCAAATCATTTTCCGAAACGTGCGAAAAGATGCGGAGTGGCTTTTTTTCGCCATTGAGAATGAGCTTCATGCTGGAATGATATTCCCACGCTCCGAATGGGAATTTGGCTTCCTCCGGTGCGTCGTCATCTTGCTGGTCCACAAAAGTCCCGGAATACGCGATTATCCGGCGGAAGAGGTCCGGGCGGAACCATCCCATGGTCAACGCCGCAGCGCCGCCTGAACTGCATCCCATCGTTGCCCGCCCCCAGGGGTTATCGGTGATCGCCAAATGGGGATACTCCGCTTTGATTTTCGGATCGCTCAATACGGCCGCAAAAACTTCATCGTTGATGAATCGAGCAAACCGGTCGGACATGGTGTCGTATTCGAGACCACGCTCACTCTTTTTGCCGTCGTTGCCACCATTCTCCACGGCGATGACGATAAAAGGCGGAAGTTTCCGATTGGGGTCTTTCGATATTGTCAGGTTGTCGAGCGCATTGCGAACCAGGTTCAGTTGGCTTGGACCGTCGTGGGTGACCAATACGGGTGCCTTTGTCCCATCGCGGTAGGATGCGGGAATATAGACGAAGATTTTTCGTTCCTTCCGCACCGGCTTCTTTTCCGGTTGCAAAGTCGGGTCATCCCCGCGGAAAATTTTGCTGTCGGCCAACCGAAGCGTGAACTCAAATGACTTTCCCTTCGGATTGCCTTTATCGGTCAAATCGGGGTCTATCGAGTAGTTCGGACCAATGGTGAAACTACCATCTCCGTCATTCCCTGGTTGTTCTTTATAAGTCTCGGCTGCTATGCCCCGGTGGGTCAGCACGCTCAATAAACCGATGAGGACCAGTGGACGAAAACCGCGTTTCGGGATGACTGTCATTGGCATCCGCAATTGGTCGCGGAAAAGTCATCGCGATACAAGTCGGAATTCAACGTTGCTGTCTCGCTTACCAGCACCGGAACATTCAACCACCTGCAATTCCGCCAACTCCAGTTGTCCGTTGATAGCGCAGTAAATCTGCGGTGGCGTGATACGCTTGGAGGCACTGCTGAATGTAAAAAAGCAGTTGACCCACATGAGGACTTTGCCCACGAGTCATACCCTCTGATTTGCCCGCCATAACAGCCATCCGCCGATGCCCTGGAAGAGGAAATTCGGGAGCCACACGATGAACTGAGGACGCCATTCCGGTCGTGCGTCCAAGGCCTGGGCCACAATCAAAAAACTGTAGTACACGAGTACCAACAGCAAGGCGATTGCCACGCCCGCATTCGTTTCCCTCCGGTGGGCGCGAATTCCCAATGGAATTCCAACCAGCGTAAAGCCGATGCATGCAAAAGAGAACGAAACCTGCCGATGCATCTGAACCTCCACCGGCGTTAATGCCTGACCCGCTTCCTTTCTCTCCTGGCGCAATGCCAGAAGCTGCCGAAATGTCATGTCACTGACCTTGGTTTCCGCTCGATTTGCCGACCGCCGTGGTAAAGGCTCAGTGTATTTTTCATACGCCACCGTTCGCCATTCTCCTTCCGTTAAAATCAACCCCTGAAGCTGGTGCAAAACCAAGGTTTCTCCCCCGTCGGGTTGAGCCTCGATTTCTCCGTCGGCTGCCCAGATATCCAGGTTCCGGACCAAGTTGGTCGAGCCGTTCTCAATCCGGTTCGTCATTCCGTAAACCAGGACTTCATGCAACTTCATCCCCCGAACCTCTCTCGCATAGAGGGTCAAATTGTTGCCAATGTCTACAAAGCGCTCTTCCGCGATTAACCGGGACCCCACCTGCCGGACGATGGAGTCGCGGAGATCGGTGAATGCAGCGCGGCACCGTGGAGCCACCTCCATATTAAACCATCCACATAGGGCGCTCATGAGCAGGGCCAGGAATAACACCGGGGCCACCCACACAACCAAACTAATTCCCCCCGCCCGAACCGCCGTTAGCTCCTGGTCCGCGCTGAGGCGACCAAAAACCAACAAGGTCGCGGTCAAAAGTGCCATGGGCAGCGAAAAGGCGAGGACAAAGGGAATGAGAAGTCCAACTGCCTTCAACGCCAGTCCAGCGGTTGCGGTTTGTGACGTGAGGAGCTCCAGGACCTCTTTTAGGACACTACCGAGTAACAAAAGAGTCGTGAAGACCGCAATGGTCACTGCCAGCGTCGCCGCGACCTGTCGGAGCAGGTAAAGATGTAGCGTTCTCATTTCGTGGTCCGCCGATCCAATTCGCCATCGCTCCCAAATTGCAGTTCGTAGAGTCGACGGTAGGCCCCTCCGCGCGCCACCAATTCGGTGTGGGTTCCCTGTTCGACGATCTTCCCTTCATGCAGGACGACGATCAAATCGGCATGCTGGATGGTCGATAAACGGTGTGCGATACAAACGGTCGTTCGTCCCCGCATCAATTCATCGAATGCCGCTTGAACTTCCCGCTCGGATTCCGTGTCCAGAGCGCTGGTGGCCTCGTCTAACAGCAAGATCGGCGCTTCCCGCAAGATCGCGCGCGCGATCGAAATCCGCTGCCGCTGCCCTCCGGAAAGATTTCCTCCGCGCTCGCCGACCACGAAATCGTAGCCCCCTGGTTTCTCCAGAATAAATTCATGGGCATGGGCGGCCTTGGCTGCTGCTTCCACCTCGGCGTCGGTCGCCGCCGGACGACCCAGGCGGATGTTGGTTCGAATTGACTCGTTGAATAAAATGGTCTCCTGGGTCACGACCGCCATTTGGTCTCTTAAGTCGCTTGTCGCGACCGATCGAATATCAATCCCCCCGATTCGGACCGCGCCCGCGTCAGGGTCGTAAAAGCGAAGGAGAAGATTGACCATGGTGGTCTTGCCTGACCCGCTCTTGCCGACCAATGCGACCACCTGCCCCGGAGAAATCTTGAGTTCAATGTTTTGAAGGGCCAGGGAATCACCGTACGCAAAACGAACCTGGTCAAAGTGTATTTCCGCCCCTACTGCCTTAAATGGTACCGGTTTCTCTGGTTCGACTACCTCCGGTTGCTCCGCCAAAAGCTCGAAAATTCGTTCGGTCGCTGCTTTGGCCTGCTGCCAAAGACTCGGTAGTTTACTCACCATCTTCAGCGGTTGATAAAGCATGAAGATGCTGAGGACGAACGAAACGAAATCACCAGAGCTCAAGGCAAAGTGCCGGTAGTTCACATATAAGAACATCGCTGCGAGCCCAACCGATCCGACGAACTCCAGCAACGGTCCTGGCAATTCTCCGGCGCGAATCATCTTCAGCATCTGGCTTGCGGTCCGCTGTGAGGTGAGGCGGAAACGGTCAATCAGGAAGGCTTCCAAGCGATACGCCTTCACCACTCTGGCGTTGGTAAAGGCTTCCTGGACCACGGTGTTGGATTCGGCAATCTGTTCCTGAAAAAGCCGGGACGCACGCCGTACCTTTTTCCCGTAGACCACAATCGGCACGATACAAATCGGAAAAACGACCAACGAAATGATGGTCAATTCAGGTTGTTGGAAAAGGAGGAAGGCAACCGCGCCCAGAACCGTGATCGGGTCCTTCACAGCGATTGGAAGCGCTTGAGATAGGACCACGCTGGTGGCAAAGGGATCGTTGGAAATCCGCGACATCAATTCGCCGGTGCGGGATGCGCCAAAGAATCCCACCGATAGTGTTTGTAAATGACGGAAAATTCGCAGCCGAAGGTCCATTACCGCCCGGATAGTCGCCCAATTGACCAAATAGAAATTGAGGTAGTTGGCCACTCCGCGAGCCAGCATCACCAAAGGCACCATCAAAATGATGGCTAGCTTCCATTGCTCCAGCGATGGGAGAAGATGATGCAACCCCTCCTGAATTCCCGTCGGCAGCCGTTCCAAATCCTTTTCCAATGGCGGATGGCCAGCGGTCGGGAAAGTCAGATCGCAGAGCAATTTGACCGTCACCAGGAGCAGGGAATTCGCGATCGAGTAAACGACGCCGAAAAACAAACCCAAAAACATCCTCAGGCGGTACGGCCGCAGCATTCGCCACAGTTCAGATCCAAATGAATTCATCGATAACGTCCAGAGCGTGATAGTTTGACCTTTTTCGAACGTCTGGGCCAACGAGAATTCAATTCGGCAGTTGGGTCATATTTCCCGGACAAACTCGGCATGGAGCTTCGCGTAAGTCCTTCCGGCCGCCATTAATTCCAGGTGAGAGCCCCGTTCGATGATTCGACCGTGGTCGAGAACCAGAATCAGGTCCGCATGCCGCACCGTGCTAAGGCGATGAGCGACGACGAAACTAGTCCGCCGTTCAAACAAGACTTCCAAGGCGTGCTGAATCACACGCTCCGTTTGCGGATCCACCGCACTGGTGGCTTCATCCAGAATGAGGATGCGCGGCTCCGCCACCATCGCCCGGGTCATCGTGATCAATTGCCGTTCGCCTGCGCTCAGACTCCCGCCTCGTTCACCCACTTTGGTGTGATATCCTTCTGGAAGACGTTGAATGATGTCATGCGTTCCGAGCCTCCGCGCCGCGATTTCGATTTCTGCTTCGGTGGCCGTTGGCCTGCCAAAACGAAGATTATCCAGGATAGTCCCGGTAAACAGAAAGTTTTCCTGGGTTACGATTCCCAGTTGTCGGTGCAACGAACCCAGAGTGTGACAGCTGATATCGCTTCCATCGATGCGAATGCAACCGTGCTGTGGTTCATAGAACCGTGCCAAAAGACTGATGATACTCGTTTTGCCGGAACCGGTATGCCCAACCAGAGCAATCGTCCGGCCCTCTTCAACCCGAAAGCTAATATCCTCAAGAATCCATTTTCCTTCGGGGGTCGATTCATATCGAAAACCGATATTCTCAAACTCAACCTCCCCGCGAATACTAGGCAGGTCGCGGGCTCCGGGCCGGTCACGCACCTGTGGCACCGTATCCAAAAGGCTGAAAATGCGTTCAGCGCTGGCCGCTGAAGAAAGCACGGCATTATAAAGGTCTCCTATCGTCTGAATGGGGCCAAAAAACATGCCGAGATAAAGGACAAATGCCGTCAGTGCCCCCACGCTTAAGCGACCCTCCAGAACCCGCCAGCCCCCGTAACCCAAAAGAATGGCATTGGCCGAGCCAGCAAGAAAATTGACTGTCGGCATGTAGGTGTGAAAGACCCTCGCCGATCCGACCCATCGCTGAATGAAATCGTCATGCAACTGGCGAAAGCGCCTTAGGTTTTCATCTTCGCGAACAAACGCTTGAACCACCCGGACACCACTGATGTTTTCGGCCATCGATGCGGTGAGACGTGACATGGTCCCTCGAAGCTTGCGGTATGCCTCGCGTCCCTTTCGATGAAACCAACGGGTCGCATAAACCAGGGGCGGCAGGACACAACAGACCGCCAGAGCCAAGGCCCAGTCATATCGAAACATCAAGAACAACACTCCCATCAAGGTGATCAAGCTGGAGAGGAATTGAGAGGCACCCCAGGTCATCAGACGGTCCAGGGCATCGATGTCGGAATCCGCGCGGGCTATAATCCGCCCTTGATGCGTCTTGTCGAAGTAGTTGAGAGACAACGCCTGAATATGTTCGAACACCGCAAGCCGCAGGTCGTTCATCGCGCCCTGACCAACCCGAATCGCCGAACTGACCTGTTGAACCGACAATCCCCAGCCGAGCACAAGATTTCCCAGGTAGATTCCACTGATGATGAAAATCCCCCGCATGGCCTGCTCCTGGTCCAGGGCATCTGTTAGATATCGGTCTATGCCCATCTGAATGAGCTTTGGTCCAAGCAATCCCGATGCGGTGGCGACAACAGTCAGTAAAATATTGACGGTATAGGTCCGCCGATAAGGTCGCGTATAAGCAAAAAGACGTCGCAGCAAGCTGCCCTTCATTTCACTTTGGGCGAATTCTTCGTCGAGTGCGATATCATCGTTGGTGGACATGATCAGCCGATGACTGGTTCGACGAGTTGGCTATGAAAAAGGGTGGCATAACCTCCTTTACGAGCCATGAGCTCGGCATGACTGCCTTGCTCCACCAGTCTTCCCTCTTGCAGGACGAGGATTCTATCGGCGATTCGGACAGTGGATAGCCGCTGGGCCACCAAGACGGTTGTTCGTCCTCTGCGAAGCTCCGCCATCGCCTCCCGAATTTCTCGCTCCGTGCCTGGATCAATGGCGCTGGTGGAATCGTCCAAGAGTAGAAGCCTCGGTTGCTGCAGCAAGGCTCGGGCGATGGCGATGCGTTGGCGTTGTCCGCCGCTCAAGGAAATGCCTCGCTCGCCAATCACCGTATCGTACCCTTTTGGTAATTCGGAAATAAATCCGTGTGCCCTTGCGACTCGTGCAACCTCTTCGATTTCCAATCGAGTAGCCTCAGGTCGTCCGAAACCAATATTCTCCCCGACGGTGGCGCTAAATAGAAAGGTCTCTTGGAAAACCAATCCTATGGATTGTCGAAGTGAGCGATAATCAAGTTCACGTATATCAATTCCATCGACCGCAATCCGTCCGGCTTGGGGATCGTAAAAGCGCGGAATCAAAGAGAGCAAAGTCGATTTACCGCCTCCAGTGGGGCCGACCAGCGCAACGGTTTCTCCCGGTGCAACACAAAACGAGACATTCTCCAGTGCCAAACGTCCGGTGGCTTCGGGCCGGGACGCCCTGATTGATTCGTCAGGCTTATCCCCTTCGACCATCAGCGATGGCTTTTGCTGATAGCCAAAGGTCACCTGTTCAAATCGCACCGACGCAGGAGCCGTGCTGGGTGGAAGTTCTCGTGGACCGGGCTGAAGTGAAACGGGAGCCAGCAGGATTTCAGCGACGCGCTGAGCGCTCGAACCGGCATTTTGAATGATACTGGTGATTTGCCCGATGACACCGATCCGGTTTCCAAGAGCCAGGAGATAAAAAATCACCTTACTCAACTGACCCAGTCCCATTTCGTGCCGGATGACCTTTCCTCCGCCGACCCATAGGACCATCGGAACGCCAAGACCAAAAATAAACTGCGCGAAAGGCACACGAGCGGCCCAATAATTGACGGTGGTTGTCAATTCCGCCAAATAGGCGTCCTTTTGCGATCGAAATTTCGCCACCTCAGCCATTTCGCGGGCGAAAGCCTTCACCACCCGAACCCCGGCGATGTTCTCCTGGATGACCGTGCTCATCGCGCTGTGCCGGTCGTGGACCCGGCGCCATCTCGGTTGAAGGCGGACAGCGAAGTAACCCAGTGCGAGGACCGTCGGAACCATGGCGAGCAAGGTTAGCTGACCCAGCGTGGGGTCGATGGAAAAGATGAATAGCGTGGTTCCTAGGAGCCCGGCCGATACATCAACGGAAAACAGCAGGCAGACAAAGATGAACTCCTGCAGACGGAAAATGTCCGTGCTGGCCCGCGAAATCAGCTCTCCCGTCCGGGCATTGTCATGCCAGGAAAAGCTTTGCCTTTGGAGGGCATCATAGACGGCAGCGCGAATATCGCCGAGGGTCCGTTGGGCCGTGACATTACGAAGCGGGCCCAACAAAAGTCCGACGATCATCCGGGTCAAAACCAGGCCAAGAAATATCAGAACCGAGATCACCAAATAATGATAGTCGGCAGGACTCGAATTTTGGTCCAAGTGGGTGATGGTGTTGAGGTGAGTAATGGCATTTCCCAGAAACTGCGGAAGGGACAGTTCGATACCGATATTGAAAACCAGGAGGCCAATCGACAAGGCCACCCAACCCATCCGGTGCCCGAGAAAACTCGTTACCAGACCAAGCGCCCGAGCGACCGATACGGGCTTGGGCGAAATCGGGGCAGTCATAAGCCTGTACCAGCAGGCTCACATTGGCCCCTCTCGGTCGACACCGTCGTCTTTGGAAGGAAGGCAATTACAGACAACACAGTCGGCACAAAATGTCAGAAGCCGGAACTATCGCAAGTGAATGCAAAGGGCCAGGTCAATTAATTTGACATTTCCGCTTTTTGATCTATCTTCCCCCCCATGCGCCAGCCCCGTCTGAAGCTCGATTCGCGAATCGGCCAAGCGTACTATCACTGCATCTCGCGGGTGGTGGACCGCCGGTTCATCTTCGGTTCCAACGAGAAGGAACAGTTCGTCCACTGGATGTATGCCTACGCCCAGTTTTGTGGTCTGCACATCCTGACCTACTGCGTCATGTCCAATCACTTCCATATCCTGGTGGAAGTACCCCAGTGTCCCGCTGTGCTGCCCATGGACGAAGAGTTATTGCGGCTCTACGCCGTTGTCCACGGGGAAGAGGATGCCGAGTTCAAGCGCAAGGAGTTGGAGATAATGACCGAAGAACAACGACAAGCGTGGCGGGATGGATTGTACGCCCAGATGTGGGACTTGAGTGTTTATCTCAAGCTGGTCAAGCAACGCTTCACCCAGTGGTACAACCGCTGCAACAAGCGCAAAGGCACGCT
>CAILNN010000208.1 GCA_903835555.1 uncultured Verrucomicrobiota bacterium | reverse complement strand
CGCCTGGAAGCTCTTCAGCACCGCCAGCACGGAGCCGAGTCTTTGTTCATTGAGACTGATGTCCTTTTCGATGGCTTCCTCTTCACGGGCGTGAATTTCAGCCAATTGATCTGGGACCGGATCGCTATCATCGGTCAGTTGAGCCAGCGCATCATCCACCAAGCCACGCCGATGTTTCAGATAACGGCGAGTGATGGAGTCACATTCGGGGTGCCCTGACAACCACCCTTCCCCATGGCGCATCAGCTTCGTCACTTGATCGTCGCCGACCCAGTAATGTTTATCGTCGTCCAAAACAGGCACCAGGACATAGAGATGACTGAGAAGCCGTTTGAGCGGCACCGTGGCGGCCAACTCGACACGGAAATAGGGGCTTTCACCCCATTCAGGAAAGCGGTCATCCAAGGCAAGCCGGGTCGCCGTCACGGTGTAGCCAATCGGCTCGAACAGCTTCCGTAAAATCGATTCACCGCCGCGACACGGGAGTGCAGAAAAGCCAACCTGAAGAGGAATCGGGCATTTTGCTTCTGCCAACCCCCTTGGGGTTGAAAGAGCTTAAAGACTGGACCGACCGGTTTGAAGAACCGGTTATTGACATCCAAGAAGATCACCGGTCCTCCATGATGCCCATGTCCCGAATCCCGTTCTCAAGACGATGACATTTAACAACAAAATGGTGGTGCAGGGCAAGTTCGCCTCACTTCGACCAGGACAAGCCCTGCAAACCGCAACATTCCAGAAAGATTTTGTCGCCTCTAGCCGAAGGTGTAAAATACCCATTGCCAACCCTTTGAGACGATATGAAAACTCCTGTAGCACAGTTGCACGGTGGCCAGGAGGGGGGCGGTATCCCTTTGGCTGGCGGCGGTGCCGACTCGAATTTCGAGGAGTTATATCGCCGATATTTGGACGGATTGCTGACCAATGACCACCAGCTCTGTCGCGCGACTTTCTTGCGATGGCTGGAAGCTACTCCAGACCTGCCACCGATTTATGAGGGACTGGTTCGACGTTCCCTTTACGAAGTGGGTGAACTCTGGGAACAGGGAAAAATTTCCGTGGCCAAGGAGCACCTTGCCACGGCGATCAGCGAGAGCCTATTGAACCTGACCTATCCCCGCCTTTTTGCCCAACCCCGGGTGGACCGGGCGGCGGTGGTCACCTGCGTAGCCAACGAGTATCACCAGATCGGTGGTAAAATGGTGGCGGATATCTTTGAACTGCACGGCTGGCGGGGCTATTTTCTTGGTGCGAATACACCGGTGGAAGACGTGATATCGCTGATTGCGGAGAAGCGCCTCAATGTCGTGGCGCTTTCTGCTGCGTCAGAGTTGAATCTCGGTCGGCTTTTCGGTGCCACGCAGGAAATTCGGGCTGCGTTTCCCTCGATCCCGATTCTCGTTGGGGGTCAGGCGTTCCGATGCGGCGGTCGTGAACAGGTTGAAACGATTTCGGGTGTCCGTTACTTAGCCACCTTGGACGAGTTGGAAGCTTGGATCACGGAGGCTTCCGGGCATGGCTGAGGAATCCTCCATCACCAACGCCGTTGAACATTCATCTCCAGGTCAGCGCGTCTGGGTATCCGCCCGTGGAGATCCCGCACAAATTGTTTTTGCCGTGCGCGACGAGGGACCCGGCATCGCACCGGAGGATGAGGCGCGACTGTTCAAAGCGTTTGGCCAGGCAAGCACCAAGAAGACCGCCGATAAGCGCAGTACCGGCCTCGGCCTCGCCATCGCCCGCCACGTGGTCGAGGCCCATGGTGGACGCATCTGGGTGGAAAGCGTCGTCGGCCAGGGAGCCACATTTCTTATCGCCATACCCTCTTGAGCATCCAAGACCAGACGAAGCAGACGATCAGCACCACAACCCAACCGCCAATCTGATGTAATGAGCCTCGGGCCGCATCCGGTCCCAAGCCCACTGCCGTCGCAATCACCGAACAGACTCGCATGGTGTTGGCAATCCACGCCATCAAGGGCAATGATGCCACCATCCACCAATACGAGCGGTTCCGGCCAAATTCCATCCAAGTAAGGACCAGCCCGCCCAGCAAAATAGCCTGAAGTGAATTCATACCGGAGCAGGGAGCCGCCACTTCAATGGGAATGCTGCTGACCTGAAGAATGGTCCCTTCGCGCACCACGGAAAAGCCCACCGCGCTATACAGGTGGTCGGCCACCCAGGCGGCCGAGAGCCGAAAGCCCCATCCCACGGGCGTCAGGTCGAGAGCAATCCAGGGAAACGCCAGGAGCGGGAGTATCGCCAACCGTCGCAGGAGGCTGGCATTAGCCACGACTCGAACCTTGAGCCAGAGCCAAAGAGCATAGGTCCAGGCCAATGCCAGAAGCAGGGTTATATCCAAGGCCAACCCGGCTATGGCCACCAAGCCAACGGCCACCAGGGGTCGACCAGGCAAGGACCAGGAGCCTTCCCGGAAACGCCAAGGCGCTCCCAGCCAAACAAAGAGGGGCAGCGCTGCCACGACGGGAAGTGTCTCCTCAGCCGCTGCGAGCCATGCCAAATCGCGCGCCCAAATCCAAATCGCCGCCACGGCAAGGATTCCCAGAAAAACCAGGTCACCCGACCCCAAACCATTCAGCCCAAACCCTTTCAGAAATCCCGCAGAGGGAACCTGAGCCAGGCTCCGGCCGGGAGTCGCACTCGATTCTGTTGGAGTTGTGGTCGGCGATGACGTCATACAAAAATCCTTCGGAGCACTCGGTATGCCAACCTTGCCCAAGCATTGCTTATCGCCTGATTCAGACATTTTTCGGGAGGATGAATAGTGCCATTCCGAGCGTCCATCGAAGATCAGTCAAGGGGTTTGCCACTGCTTTCCAGGGGGGCTCGACCCGTTTCTCCCCTGCGTGTCGTACGGACAAACCACGGCGATTTGGACGTTGCAGTGCAATGTCGCAATTGCAATGCAAAATCCATGAGAAATGCCATTGCACGAATCGTTCTTGCATTGAGACGCTGGGCGTCGGGTATAACCTTTGTCAGTCACCCGGATTTTCTGAGCTTGGAGAAACCGTAAAGCGCTGGCTCGGTCCTTGCTGAACTCAATTCAAGAAACGTCGACTGATCCTAGAATGAAGTCATCCATCCTATTTCGCAGGAGCGCCAATCCATGAAACGATTTCGCCTGCCCATCGTCTTGTTGATCGTTGTGTTGGTTGGAGTCGCCGGTGCTTTTGCCTTCCGTGAATGGCGGGTGAAGGCGGCCGCCCGACGGAAGGAAATTGCTCTGGCACAAGCACAAGCGTTGATTAAGAGCAACAAGCCGACGGAGGCACTTGCCCTGGCCGATATGTACGCAAGCGATTCGGAAGACCCGGTATGGATTCGTGTCCAACTCCAAGCGGTCACCAAGCTGGAAATGCTGCCGAGGCTGGGACGTCTGTTTGAACGATTTCCCGAAGAAGTCCTCAAGGATGAAGACGCCTCGGTCCTTCTGGCGCATGGGTATCTGCAAGCCAATATGCCCGCCATGCTCGAGCGGGTGCGGGCAGCGTGGCGAGGTCACGAGCACCATTTGGAAGCTTGGCGCATGCTGGATGCCGACATGTTTCTGCTCACGGGCGACAAGCGCAAAGCCGAGAAGCTCTTGAGCGGCAGTCCAGCCAAGGGAGAAATGGATGCCCCTCGGCTGATTCGGTTAGCGCTGGTGACCGCCGAACGCGATCCGGTCGCAGCCTGCAAGTTACTGGACCAGGCTGTTGCCTTACAGCCGACCAACTCCGTGGCCCGCTGGTCTCGCGGGGAGGTCTTGGAACGGATGGGGCGCATGCGGATGGCGCGGGTCGAGTATGTATCGGCATTGGCCGCTTCTCCCAGCAATCTGTACTGGCGCGATCAGCTCGCCGAATTCTACCTGCGCTCCCACAACCACGACCTCGCGGTGGAGACTTGGCTGGAAACGCCCGTTAAGCCATTTCCGGATTTCATCCAGCTCAAGTTGCAATTTTTCAACCGCGTGCTTCGCCAATCTCAATCGAATTCCCCGGTTGCCACTGCGGCAGGAGAATTGGAACCGCTTGTTCGCCTCATTGAGGGAATCAAACCAGGCCGTTTCTTTGACTCCGAAGCATTCAAGAAGTTGCCCTACGCCGGCAGCTACGCGGCGCAGCGACCGGAGGTCTTCTGGCTGCGTCTTCTGGATTCGTTGCAGACCGGAGCCGAGGCGTCGGCTCTCGACATGTTCACCACCGAGGCACCCCGACTCCGGAGTTGGGACCCGGACCTGGCGGGCGCGATAGCGAGAGTGCTCTACTTCCGCAAGAAACAATCACTGAATCCGCCGGGCATTGCCTTCAGGTCGATGTGGGCGGATACCAATCGTCCACCGTTTTTCGCCCTGATCGAACGAGCCGCACGCGACGAACAGGCCGCTCCGGATCGCAAGGGCAAGCTGTCTCCAGATTTCAGCTCCCTCCTGCGCGGCTCCAATATTTTCTCTCATCTCTTCATGACTGCAGGCTGGCGGGAAGCCGCTTTGCAGCTTCGTCACTCACCCCATGTGGAACCGGGGGAACCTGACTCGCTTTCTGCCGCCTACGCTGAGGCGTTAAGTCTCAATCGGAATGCGGCAACCGCCCTCGATTTTCTGGGGAATGGTGCCTTGCCACTCGCCACAACCTTGGTGCGCGCCGAACTCCTGTTGGAGACGGGCCGGCGTGATGATGCTCGTGCACAATTGCGAGGAATGGCGAAACACAACTCGCCGACCGGTGTCCGTGCTGCGTCTCTGCTCGCGCTCGATGCCATCGAGAGAAAAGACTATGCTGGCGCGCGGCAGTGCATTGCGGAACAACCGTTGCTGGCGCAATCGAACCTGGGAAAGGAGATGCTAGCCCGGATGGCGTTGGCCGAAAACCGGCCTGCTGACGCCGAAGCCATTTATCACTCCATCGAAAGTACCTCCATCGAGGCGAAATCGTGGTTGGCACGCAAGGCCTTCGCAGAGAAGCGATGGAAGGATGCGCGGCGAATCGTGAATGAATCTCTTGAACTGATTCCCGACTCTCCGGAGCTTCGCAAAACCCTGGCGGCGATCGACCAGGCGGAAGCCGCGCCTAAAGCGCCATGATATCGAAAATCACCACCCAATATTTTAAGCAATTTGCGAGCGAGGAATTTACCCTGGGGCCGTTGTCGCTGCTGGCAGGACCGAACAATAGCGGAAAGTCCACTTTGCTCCAGGCGGCAATGGTCTGGAATCTGGCCATGCAGAAGTGGTGGGAGAAGAAGGGGCCAGAGAGTGGTTCCAAGGCAAAGGAAAGGCAGGGAGCGCCCATCACCCGTCAAGAATTCACCGCACTTCCGCTGCCTTCAATGGATCAGTTGTGGACAGATACCCACACCTCGTTTCGCCGCGACGAGGGAAAGCAGGGAGCACCACGCCCATTGGTGATTACCCTTCACGGTACGGATAAAGTCGGAGGACAATGGCGTTTCGGTTTTGAGTTTCGTTACAGCGGCCCAGAGCAAATCCACGTCAAACCCGTAGCTGCGGATATCGACCACTTGGAGACAGCGAGGGAACAAGTAACGGTTGTTTACGTTCCTCCATTCTCGGGAATTGGAGTTCATGAAACGCGACATGATCGCCCCTACCAAGACATGCTGGTGGGACAAGGAAAGGGGGGAGACATTCTTCGGAACCTATTGCTGGAGGTCGCAGTAGCCGACGGGGGGAAAGCATGGGAAAGGCTGGAAACCATTGTTGAGGACGTGTTTCGCTATCGCCTGTTGAAGCCTTCCTACGACGGCACACCCTACATCACTTGCCAGTATCTCAAGGGTATTCCGATCGGTCGAGGCTTTGGTGGCCTCGCGCCCCTGGACGTGTCCACTACAGGAAGTGGTTTTCATCAGGTGCTTTTGATTCTTGCCTTCATGCTTGCTCGTCCATCGAGCCTTATCTTACTCGATGAGCCGGACGCTCATCTTCATGTCTTACTCCAAAAGCAACTGTACGACATTCTCCGCGAGCTTTGCCACCATTCCAAAGGTCAACTCGTAATCGCAACGCATTCTGAGGTTCTTATCGATAGCACTAGTCCAAGTCAGATTATTTCCTTTTACAGAAAACCTCACCGACTCGAGTCGGAGTCCGGCAGGGAGCAGGTGCGGGAAGCTTTGAAACGCGTATCGTCGCTCGATTTGTTGCTCGCCGAAAATGCGAAAGGAATTCTCTATCTGGAAGGTACGACCGATTTTGACCTTCTAAAGGCATGGGCCGATATTTTGGATCACCCCCTCAAGGAATGGTTTGGCAAACTGCCCTTCTGGCAGAACAATCAGGGACGGAATCCCAAGGAGACGCGGTCTCATTTCTTTGCCCTCAAAGCCATTTGTCCATCGATCAGGGCGGTTCTGCTTTTGGATGGTGATAACCGCAGTCTTCCGGATCGGGAGGTCACAGCAGACGGTCTGACGCTACTCCGATGGGAGCGCTACGAAGCCGAAAGCTACCTGCTTCATCCGATAAGCCTGACACGGTTCCTGGAAGCGGAAAAGGGCCCACTCTTTGCAAAACCCGCATTGGATTATCTAAGGGAACAGTTGCCTCCGGCCTTCTTCAATAGTCCACTTGAAACCAGCCATTTCCTCCGAGCAGAATCGGCCAGCAAGACGCTGCTTCCCGAACTTCTGAATCGGGCCGGACTAAATCTCCCCAAGAGTGATTTCTTCATCCTGGCCCGGCAAATGAAGAAAGAGGAGCTTCCCCAAGAAGTGACGGATAAGCTGACGGCTATATTAGATGTCGTGGGCACTCTGCGGCCCCAAGGGGGCTGAATGTGATAGGGCTCCGGAAAGGCATCGACCGCGATGCTCGGTCACGAATGAGTTGCGTCCGGCACCTATTTTTTCCCCTTTCATTAAGATAACTGATCAATACGCCAAATGGCGGTGGCCTGATTAGCCATCCAGTTCTGGCGGGCGGCCAACCTTTCTGGTGTCCAATCCGCATTGTCTTCAGCAATTTTCTTCGTTATCCCAAGGTGAGTTGCCGCATAAGACGTTCGCTTCACGGCGTAGGATGCGTTGCCGAGGTCCCTGTTCGCTCCGGTCGGCAGCAAGGTGAAATTACCCAGTCGGTAAACCAATGCCTCAACCTCCTCATCAGAAAAGGGTTCCCAACCCATCTCTGGATTTTCAGGAAGGATGTGTTCCAGATTGAAACTGTTGCTATCGAAGTCAAGTGGCACGCCCGTTAGGCGCTCCTCCAGCTTGCAAAGAATGTAGCGGACCACGCGTTTATTCCGCGACTGAGCCGTGCGCATGGATTTCTCCGCAAAGGCGACGCGGAAGGCGTCATCGCCCAAATATACCGACGACATCGCAGCCAACACGTCCCCTAGAGCCGCTAACTTGCCGTCGGCGATCCTGGCCGCAACGCTGTTGTAGACTCGCTCCTGTTCATTAGTATGCTGGCTGCCAATGACGTTGTAGCGGAAGGAGATTATGACGCAGGCGCGCAGAACAGACTCGAATGGTCCATCGGGCAATGCCCGACGGGCTGCCAGGAGGAGCGGGAACGGCTGCCGAACGCCGAACAGGCGGAGATGGGCAGCCTGTTGCTTAAGTGCAAGTGGCCAATCTGAAGCCTCGGGCTGGGTCAATGCCATGTAGGCATCCATGTCCTCCTCCATTTGGCGGATAAGACTGAATGCTGCCTGGCGTGTGGCTATTTTTCCACGAATGGTTTTGAACAATTCGGTCTGGCGGACGAACGAGAAGCGACTGTTCCAGTGGACTCGAAGGAAGTCGGGGAAGCTTTCGCTCCCGAGCCTCCCAACCATGGCCTCCCACCTGTTTTCCAGTGAATTCATCTCGTTTTCATGCGGGCCTTCCTTGTGTAGCACCGAGAACAGGTAGTTTTTGAGCAGGTCCGTGGCAGAAAGCCGTACGCCTCGGGCGTTCAGGGTCTCAAAGACCTTATAGGCATTGAGTTCGTCGGTGACCGTGATGACCGTGAAAAAGAGCTTGTCGCTCATGGTCTCAACCAGCCTCGCGAGATTGACGCCGGGATCGCCACCGCCTTGGGCTGCGTAATCGGCAACTTGCCTTTCAAACCACTCAAATGCTTTCCGCAAGCTGTGTTCGGATGCACGAAAGCCCCGCACCGGAAGATGGCCTAATGGAACGATATAGCTCTGAAAGTAACTGTTGTTATTTCGATTGAGCGTCAGCTTGGATACGGATACGAGAGTAACCGGGTCTAGGTAGCCGATGTAAGTCTGGCGGATTTGGTCCAAGCGTTGCTTATTGCGATCGGCGTCATTCTTTTGGTCGATCAGCCGCTGAAGGTTCTTCAGCACCGCCAAGGCGATGAGGGTGATGGTGGTCAAGCGTTGCTGGCCATCAATGACGTCAAAGACCTTGTCGTTTTCGGATTGAAGCACGAGATAGCCCATGTAGTGGGCCGGTTCGCCATCCGGCTTGATCGTGCCGAGAATATCCATCCACAGGTCTTCCCACTCCTCCTCCGTCCAACTGTAGTCCCGCTGGAAACGGGGAATGCAGTAAGTCAGTCCATTCCCCATCAATTTCCGATAGGTATCGTTCTTGGTGTTGAAATTCGTCGCTGACATCTCTTGAAAGGGTCAACTGCCCGGTCGCGATTTCAAAGCCAAATGGAGCCATCAAATCGCCCCACTGCGGGGTGGGGGGATATAACCCCATCCGTTGCTAGTAAAATTCATCACTTTTCTTGTGCGGTATTGCCGTGTGCGGATGGAATGAAGGTGTATGACGTCGAACGACGATCAATTGATCAGGCGGTTCTTGGTTGAAGGCTCCGGAGCGGCCTTCGCGGCGCTGGTGTCGCGCCACCTGCCGCTGGTCTACGCCGCCGCGTTGCGTCAGCTCGACAACGACCCGGAAGCGGCACAGGACGTTGCGCAGGACGTATTCATCGATCTGGCGAAGAAAGCCCGATCGGTTGTCGGACGAACATCGATCGCCGGCTGGCTCTACACGGCCACCAGCGTCCGTCGTGAAAGGGGCTCCGGCGCGGATCGCGCAAAAACTGCTCAAGGCGATTCTTGGACCCGTCGAAGTGTCGGGCAGCTCGGGCGCGGCGCGGACTTTGAATTTGGGGTCTGTTGAACTGCGATGACAGGGCGATGTTCCTTCATTCCGAATCCCCGGGGCGATCGTTTGCCCGACTACCACAGCCGTCCCCAAATGACCTTCAGATAGCGGCTTTCGGGACAATTGGACATCTCCGGGTGGTCCGCCGACGCCCCGGTTCGGTCCAATATCTGGAGACGTCGATCCACCCGGTGAGCCGCTTTGACGACCAGGTCCTCAAAGGCTTCCGCAGGTAACAGGCCTGAGCATGAACAGGTGACAAAGAGTCCCCCGGGAGCCACCCGCATCATGCCGAGTGCATTCAGATCGTCATACTTCCGCTCTCCTTCCGCCTGCTCTTCGCGGCTGAGCAAGAGCTTCGGCGGGTCCAGGACCACGACATCCCAGCGCTCCGTGTTCTTTTGCATCTGGCGGGCATAGGAGAACGCATCGCAATGAATCCAATTCACCCGCACATTGTTCAGATTCGCGTTGCGCTTGGCCTGCTCGATCGCGTGTTCGTCCAGGTCGACGGCGGTGACCTCCGTGGCACCGCCCGTTACCATGGCGCTAAGAGCGAATCCGCCTGTATAGCAGCATAAATCCAAAACCCGTTTCCCCTGAGTCCAAAGCGCCAGCTTCCGTCGGTTATCCCGCTGATCGCAGAAGAATCCGGTCTTGTGCCCCTCGGTGAAGTCCACCTCATAGCGCAACCCATTTTCCCGAATCTTGACGTTGCGGACCGGGTCAGAAACCACCTGCCGCAGCGGGATACCCTCCCAACGAGCAATCTGGTCATCGACGTGGACCACCGCCTTCTTTGTACCCAAGCGTTGGTGGAGGCGGGGAATCCAGGCAGCCAAGCGCTGAAAAATCCCGAGGCTATGAACCTGAATACTGAGCACATCACCAAAACGGTCGACGATCAGGCCACCTAAACCGTCGCCGTCCGAATGAATGGCCCGATAAGCGTCGGTGGTGGTCGGCAACTGGAGCAGGTCTTGGCGAAGGTCAAGCGCCCGGTCGATAAGTGATACCAGGTAATCATCCCCCTGAAACTCCGGACCATGTTTAAAAACGCGCAGGGGCACTCGCGCCCGGGGATTGAAAAGACCATTGCCAAATGGCTGACCGTATTTGTCATACAGGTTCACCCAGCTACCGGGCCGGGCGTCGTCGGAGGCTGGTCCTAGCATGGCCGGATAGATGGTGGGCTGATAACTAAAATGCCGCATCTGCAGCCAGGGACGTTGCCAGGCCTCACTCCCCGGTGGAGGGTCATAGCGACCCGACCCCTCGGCACGAGGCGGGGGCGAGAAATCACGTCGAGGGGCAAACCGCCTCAAGCTGGGCTCTTCCATCCCAATGCGGTACACGGTTCATGGCCTCCAACGCAATCCTCATTTTTTGCCTGTTGAAGCCAGAAGCAGTGTGCGCGCATTTAGTTTGCGCCATAACCCGGTCTGAATTCTCGATTTGACAACAATGGAAGCGCGAATGACCTTACTTAAATCCAACCTGCCGCACCTCTGCTTGCATGCGTAATTCGGTGGGTCCTTTTTCTCCCGGCCTGTTTTGAGGTAGGGGCTTATGAATCAGAAGGCGCTACGTGATTTACAGCAAAAGTGCCTTCTCAGTAGAAGGTCAGGCCGATTTGCTTATCAAGCGTGGGTTGGTAGCCGACCGAAACGTTCTGATTTTCAGATTGAAAGCGGTCAATTATTATCGATTGAGCGGCTATCTCTATCCGTTCCGACAATTGGACCTGGCAGGCCATCGCCTTGATGATTTTGTGAAGCACCTCCAGAAGACGGATGGGGACAAACATGATTTTCTTCCACTTTGGATGGCATGTGAACTGATGACCTGCGGAACAACGCAGCAACTGGCGTACGGATTGGATCGAATGGAGATCAAAAAGGTGGCCGCAGATTATGGCTTCCCGGACGAACAACCTCTTTCTTGGATGAAAGCTGTCATCACCCTACCAAACGCCTGTGCACATTACGCGAGAATTTGGAATCGAGTGCTCGGAGTGAAGCCCTCGTGCCCAGGGAAGAACAAAAATCCGTGGTGGCATACGCAACCTAGGTTTCCCAACGACCGTCTGGGGTTCATGCTAACCTTGTGCTACCATTGGTTAGGCAAGATCAGTCCCACGTCCCAATGGAAAGACCGATTGTTCGCC
Organism: uncultured Verrucomicrobiota bacterium; assembly: GCA_903835555.1. Taxonomy (GTDB): domain Bacteria; phylum Verrucomicrobiota; class Verrucomicrobiia; order Limisphaerales; family UBA9464; genus CAILNN01. The sequence continues at coordinate 12,529 of CAILNN010000208.1, read as the reverse complement.
TTGTTTGATGAATACCCCGAAATTCCGTTGGCCGAGATGGGCATGCCACCGACATGGCGCACCCACTCCTATGGAAATAAAAAATGTGAAGATCAACTTGACACCCCAAACGAAATGCACTGGGTGTGGTTCGGAGTCTGGCCTGAGCGCATGAGGGCCACTGGCGTACCGAAATCCGCTCGCGATTGAGTTTCACTTCGCGAAGAAGCCCAGATTGCCCGGACAATTCGCCCAGTCTAATTCGCAAATCATGATTTGAAGGCAACGCGCTGTTTCAGTAAATGAATGACCATCAACGAGTAATTGGGCCGTGATAGCGCCAGCGTTAACCGAATCCTCCCCCTAGATTTTCCTCGTGCATGGACTGCCAATGTCCGACTGCCCCGGTTATAAAGCTCCACGTTTCAAACAAATGGAAAAGAACCGACATAGAATCAGTCAGGAGCTGAGTTGCCCAAATCCAAGGCAAGAACGGATACCTAATCAAAGCAGGCGACCATCGCTTCTAGAGAAATCCAGTTGACGCGACCGCCAGACATCCGCCTAATCATAGTTAGTTAACTTCACTTTCCCCATGCCTTTATCGTTCAAGACGCTCTTTTCCGTCGCTACCGGTGGACGATCCCCATACGAATATCAAAGCCGTTTGGCCTGCGGTGAACGCGGGGACAAGGGCGAGGAAGTCTGGTTATCGTCAGGGCCGCAATGCGGATCACAGCTGATCGACATTCCCACCGGGCTGGGAAAGACAGCTGCCGTTGTAATGGCATGGCTCTGGAACCGCGTAATCCTGAAGGACCCGGAATGGCCCCGTCGATTGGTCTACTGTCTGCCCATGCGGACCCTAGTGGAGCAGACGGAGGAGGAAGTGAAAAAATGGATTACAGCCGTCCTTGTGGATGAAAAGGGCGAACTCGACCTCGACGATCAGACCAAAACCACTCTGCGTTGGTTGAACGAGAACAGCCCCGTCATCCTAATGGGCGGGGAAGACGGAGGTGAATGGGATATTTACCCTGAGCGCGAGGCCATTTTGATTGGGACGCAGGACATGTTGCTCTCCCGCGCCCTCAATCGCGGTTATGGCATGAGCCGCTACCGCTGGCCGATGCATTTCGGCTTGCTGAATAACGATGCGCTTTGGGTGATGGACGAGACTCAGTTGATGGGCGTTGGCGTTGAAACGAGTGCGCAATTAGACAGCTTTCGGGACCGGGAGGAATGGCGGACGCATGGGGGTTGCCCGACTTGGTGGATGAGCGCCACGCTTGAGCAGGGGCGTCTTGCCACCGTGGACCATCCTACCCCGGCTAGCGGTTGGCCAAGCGTCACGCTAAGCGACGAGGAGCGTACCGCAGGAAGAGCGCACGACCTGATTGAGTCAAAGAAGACTGTCTCTCGGTGTCCCCTCGAGCTAAATCCGGCCACGAAAGTGGGCTATCCGAAGGACCTGGCGGCGATCATCAAAGAGCAGCACAAAGAGGGAACACTAACGCTCGTCGTGGTGAACCGGGTCAAACGGGCTCGGGAGATTTACGAAGCACTCACCGGCGGGAAAAAGCCACTGTGTGAGTTAAAGCAAGTGGCGCTCATCCACTCCCGCTTTCGTCCGCAGCATAGAAAAAGGCAGACCGCTCTGCTTTTGGGAAGCGGCGATCGTATTGTCATCGCCACCCAAGCGGTAGAGGCCGGCGTAGATGTCTCCGCACGACTTCTCATCACTGAACTGGCACCATGGTCGTCGATCGTCCAACGCATCGGGCGCTGCAACCGTCGGGCAGACATAGATAATGCCGAAGTGCTATGGGTGGACATTCAACCAAAGGACGAAAATGACGATCTCCTTCTCCCTTACTCAAAGGCCGAATTGGACAAAGCCCGAGCCGCTGTGAGTACGCTCACGGATGCCAGCCCCCGTATTCTCAGCGGTATCGCCGTACCAGATGCGCCGGTTATCCGTCCAGTCATTCGCCGCCGCGACCTGGTCGATTTGTTCGATACCACGCCTGACCTTTGCGGGCAGGACATCGATGTCTCCCGCTATATTCGTGATGGTGAAGACAGCGACGTGCAGTTCTTCTGGCGAAATATTGAAGGCGACGCCCCGACTTCTGACGAGCCTCCGCCACAGCGTGATGAATTGTGCCGCGTTTCCATTGGCGAAGCGGCAAAGTTTTTGGGCAAAGCCGAGGCATGGACTTGGAATCCATTGGATAAAAAATGGGAGAAAGCAGGACGTCCGCGACCCGGTGCTGTCTATCTCATGAAGGTCAGCAGCGGTGGCTATCATGACGACCTCGGCTGGACGGGTGATCCCAAGCACAAACCAACACTGCCTCGTAGGGCAAATGGGGTCAATGAAGGCTACGACGACGACCTACTCACATTCACCGCCTCTAAAGAGGAAGCGAAGTTCCGCGACTTTTCTGGCGAGGTGCACGAAGCTGATAATTTCCGAGCCATTCGGAACACGGCGGTATGGCAGTCGATCACCGAGCACACGAGGTATGTCACAGAGGCCACCGCTGCCCTTGCTTCCGCCCTCGCGCTTGACGCCGGTATCGCAGCCACTCTCCGCACCGCTGCGCTCTGGCACGATGTCGGCAAGGCGCACGACGTATTTCAAACGATGTTATGTCGAGATGATCAGTCGCGTAGAGGGACCCTCTGGGCGAAATCCGACCGTAGGGGGGGCAAATTCAGCCGACCGGGCTTCCGTCACGAGCTTGCCTCCGCTCTAGCATGGCTACTGACAGGCCCTCTTGATACGCCGGAGCGGGACCTTATTGCGTACCTAGTTGCGGCGCACCATGGCAAGGTCCGGCTCTCGATTCGTTCTTTGCCGAACGAACTCGAGCCGCCGAAAAAGGACCGCCCGTTTGCTCGCGGAATCTGGGACGGAGACGAACTGCCTGCCGTTGCCTGCGGCGACATTGGTACACCCGCTGTCACACTCGATCTCAGCTTCATGAAAATGGGGGAAGGACCGCACGGCCCCTCATGGCTTGCGCGAGCCGTGGCTTTACGCGACCGGTTTGGGCCTTTTCGGCTCGCCTTTTTGGAAGGGATTCTCCGAGCAGCAGACGCTCGTGCCTCCGCAGGAGGCTAGCTCGCTTTCGCTCGCCAACGCTAGCACGCTAGAAAATATGAATAGTAGCATGGACCCCGTCCAACACCGCGCTCTGGCACAGCGCGCCCTTGAGCTTGGCCGCAGCAATGATCCCGCCAGCGTGCCGGAGCTTATCCGTCTTCTCGCTATGCCATCGGCCGAGATTCGCCGACTTTCCGCCTCGGCTCTCTCCAAGCTGGCTGACTTCAGTGCGGATCGCGCCTCGGCTGTCTCCGCTCTCGCGCCGATCGCCCTCCGCGATCCCCATCCACAAGTTCGCCAGTATGCCCTCAAGGCTCTCAAATGCTGTGGCACTGCGGCCAGCGATCATCTTCACGACCTCGACGATCTCGCTGCCAATGAACACGCGAAAGACTACGTCCGCCGCGCTGCTCATTCCGCCGCCACCGCCATCCGCGAAGCTGTGCGGCTTGCCGAGGCGAATGCCGTCCACCGATGTGCCCGCTGCGGAAAAGAGGTCGCCGCAGACGAACACACACGCAGCCAGCGCGCGTTCCAGCGCACTTTCTGCGACCGATGCTTTGACAGCATCTATCTCGACCGCCGCAACTTTGAGACCAAAGTGGAACTCAACAAGATCATCACTGCCAAAGCAGGCACGCTCGTGCAGTCAGAAGGCGAGCGGCTCCTCGCCAATTGGTTCACCGCCCACCACATCGCATATCGCTACGACGAGCGTTTTCGCATCCTCAACGGCTACGCCATCCGCCCCGACTTCTATCTCCCAGAGCTGGACGTTTACATTGAATATTGGGGTATGGACACCGCCAATTACAAAATCGGGATGCTAAAAAAGCAGCAGCTCTACCAGCAAGAAGGCAAGCGACTCATTTCAATCTACCCCGCCGATAAGCCCCACCTCGACGCACTACTCCGCGCCAAACTCGCCTTCCACGGCTACACCGTTCCGCCTGCATCCGCGTCAGCGAACGCCAGTGAGTCAGCCCCCTAAAACTTCCGGCCTCCACATACGATACCATGCCCGAACTCATCTTCTCCGGCTGCGCCCCAATCCCCCTTGCCCACGCACCTGTTCAGTGCGTGGGGTTTCAACGGGGCCGCAGTCTTTCGACTGCGGAGATTGCCAGTTTAACTTTGCATTCTGGCTTGCCAGCCAATGCTTCAACGGGAACCGCACCTATGAAGGCTCGGTCGAGGTCAAACATGGCGTCTCTTTATTGGCTGGCAAGCTATATTCTAATTCTCTTGCAAACTCGAATGACCAGCCCATATTTCCCGAGTGCGAGAAACCGATTTAACAGGAAGGCAGCGCGCATGGCTTCGGCGTACGGAGAATCCCTACGCCAAACTCTGGCTTATTGACCCGGATGAGGAAATCGACGGAACTTTAACTCCCCTAGTGCAAGAGCGGTCCCCGATAACCGAGAAATTCTTATGCCCGAACTCATTCTCTCTGGCTGCGCCCCAATCCCCCTTGCCCACTATTTGAAGGCACTAGGCGTGCTGCGGCTTGTGGCAGAATCCTGTCACGGAGACCCCGATTGTACCGGCTACTGGCGGGAGGATCAGCTCAGAATGCATTCGCGCTTCGACGCGGATGAGTTGGTTGCATTCTTCACAAACGACTATGAACCCTCACCTATTATTGCGCCCTGGAATGGAGGCAGCGGATTTTTTCCAAAGGACAACGATGAGGCGTTTTCCAAGATTGAAAAAGGACTGGCTGTTCGCTTGGAGCGCTATCGAAATGGGATTGCGGCAGCACGTCGGGAGTTGGACCGGCTCAATTTGAAAGCGAAACCCGATGGCGAAACGAAGGCGCTTCTCCTCCAAAGTTGTCGGAATGCTTTTCCCGAAGATGCCCTCGAATGGTTGGATGCGGCGTTTGTTCTTGGACACGGAGGCACAAAATATCCACCACTTCTCGGAACCGGTGGGAACGACGGACGGCTCGAGTTTACTAACAACTTCATGCAGCGCATCGCCGAGGTGATGGACCCCAAGTCCGGTGCGGCGACAGGGGAGTCCCATCGGTGGCTGCGAGCGGCTTTATTCGGGAGTACCGCACCAGGCTTGGCGACGAAAGCACCGATTGGCCAATTTTTTCCCGGCGCTGCGGGAGGTGCGAATAACACTTCAGGCTTCGATGCGCCCTCGGCGGTGAACCCGTGGGATTTCATTCTGATGATAGAAGGAGCCCTGCTTTTTGCCGTTGCAACGGTAAAAAGGCTCGAGACCGCAGGCGATGGCTCGCTCATTTATCCGTTCTGTGTGAGGCAATCCGGCATTGGCTATCCGAGCGCTGCGAGCGCGGATGAGAGCGATGCACGTTGTGAAATGTGGATGCCGATTTGGGAGGATCCGACGACCCTCGCTGAGTTGCGCTCGCTGTTTAATGAAGGCCGTGCGCAGGTACGAGGGAGAGCGGCACGTAACGGTGTTGACTTTGCGCAAGCCGTGGTGACGCTGGGCGTCGACCGAGGTATCATGGCCTTCCAACGTTATGGGTTTCAGGTTCGCAACGGTCTGGCCTACTTCGCAACGCCATTGGAACGCGCCGTCGTCCGACGAAATGCACGCGTCGACCTTTTGGCGGATTTTGAGTACTGGTACGATCGACTTCGCCAAAAGGCCGGACCGCAGGCCAACCCCGCGCCGCCAGCGTCGGTGGCACGCTCCCTAAATCTGCTCGAACGACGTGTGGTCGAACTATGCCGCGATGATTCCCCCAGCAGTTTGCAACTCATCATTACCGCTCTGGGAGCGGCGGAACGTTCTCTGGCTCGGAGTTACAAATGGACGACGGAAATTGCCCACCTGCATCCGCTTCACGGACTGAGACCGCAGTGGCTTGACGGGGCGAATAATGGAACGCCGGAGTTCCGCTTGGCCTGCTCGATCGCTGGAATGCGCGGGGCATATGGGAAAGGAACGGTCTTTTTCCGCCAGCATTTGGAGCCGCTCACGATGGGTGCGATCAAGGGACGTTCATGGGTAAATTGGGACAAAACCCCGAGCAACGATGTCGTCTGGCAACCGGGAGATATTGCCGATGCCCTCAACGCGATCCTCGCGCGACGGGTGATGCGGGCAGAGCAAGCAGGCGTGGACGGATGGCCAGACTGGTCGCCCCGCCCCGCGAAAATGGAGGATATAACAGCTTTCATCGAAGGCCGAACAAACGATTCCCTGCTAGCGGATCTCATCTGGGGATTGGCCCTCGTTGATTGGGAGAAAGTGATTCAAGATAATCGTTACGAAGCCGACAAAAAGATAGAATCGGCACCACAGAAATCGAACTCTGAGGACGATTGGTGTCGCCCCGTACCATCATCTTTCTATGCGCTTTTGCGACTATGCTTCCGCCAATCCGAACAAAATCATGTGGCTGTTCCAATTCTACCAAGAATTCTATTGCTCGCGATGAATGGGGATGGCGAAGGCGCATCCGAACTCGCCGCGCGGCGTCTGCGCGCTTCGGGAGAATCCCCTCTCATTTCCAGTCTTCCAGTTTGCGGTGATATCGCCCGACGAACCGCAGCAGCAATGCTATTTCCCATTAGCGCATTCGACATGGGCGAAACTGGACCGCTTCAAAAATACATCCTTAGACAGCCAAAATCCTAAACTAAATGAACCTCGACGCACTTAAAGACCAACCACGTTTGCTCCTCAAGGCAAGCCTCCTACCGCTCCAGGGTACGCGCTTTCAACCCACCGGATTCCCGGATCTCGGCTCAGCCACCTACGACGCCGTGGACAATGAAGGGAAAACGCGGAAGATGCTCCTTGTTGAATCTGCACAGAGCATGGCGAACCGCCTTGAAGCCGTTTGCTGGGACACTGTGGCCAACGATTGGGTGGCACCACTGAAGGGTCTGCCCGTTGTAAAAGTGAAAGACAAAGCCGGACAAGCGCTCACTAACTCGGTACTGGAAGCCCACAGGCTCAACTCGCCTTACATCACAAACGCCAAGGGATTCGATGCAATCAAGTCGGCAATTGCTTACGACGACAAACGTTCGTTCAATCGAGAACCCCTAGTTCGGGCATTGCTCAAATATGACCCGAATTCGCTTTTGCACGGAATCTTTCTAGAGAAAATTGCAGGGGTCATTCGCCTCCCCCGCGTGATCACTGGGTTCATTGAGGCTGAAGATGTAGTGATTGCCGCAAGCGGTGGAGTGAAAAACGATCGCGTTCGCGCGGCTAAGGGTGACGAGGGAAAAACAGCCAAGGAAGGCTTCGGCAACGTGCCGTTTCACCGCGAAGAATTTACTGGCAGTATCACTGTGTACTTCAATCTTGACCTTGCTCTCATCAGTGGCTTCGGCCTTGGCGATGATGTAACCAACTTGCTTATCGCCCTCTCGCTATTCAAGATTCAACGGTTCCTCCGCGACGGGCTACGGCTGCGGACGTCATGCGATTTGGAGATGCCCGGAGAACTCGTGGTTCAGCGACCAAGCGGTTTTATCATTCCAACGCTCGTTGAAACCGAAACGGCAATGCCCCAGCTCATCCAAAATGCGGCGAAAGGCTTCGCGAATCCCCGAACAACTGAACTGATTTTCGAAGAGTAATCCGATGACTGTTCTTGAACTCGGTTTCCCCGCTGGGCGTTTTCATGCCACCCCATGGGGGCGGCATGTGAATGAAGGCGCAATTGAGTGGCCGCCTTCACCATGGCGAATCGCCCGCGCGCTGATTGCAACGTGGTATTTGAAGGCGCGTCCGCCGGAAGTATCCGAAGACTGCGTTCGCTCACTGCTGACCAAGCTGAGTTCTCCGCCGACCTTTTGTGTGCCGCCGGCCAGCACCAGCCATACGCGGCACTACATGCCCATCAACGAAGGTAGGAATGAGAAGACGACAAAGGTTTTTGACACCTTTATCCAATTACCGGACAAGAACTCTGTTCTCGTGGCTTGGGATACCACACTGACCGAAGTCGAACTCGCCGCGTTTCGCTTACTTGCGGAGAGAATGAGCTATTTCGGCAGGGCGGAGAGCCTTGTTGAAGCGCGCGTGCTTGATAGCCTCCCTCAGGGAAAGCCGATGGTAGTGCCCCTGCTCAAAGATGCCGTACTTCCGGAGAAAACCGAACTGGTTCGTCTCTTGTCCCCGATGGCACCGATGGATTACCTAACGTGGCGGGAGGATTTCATGGCTAGGAGCCAGTCGCCCGCCGATATCAAGAGGAACACGAGTAAGAAAATCAAATTTCCGGAGGTCGCCCCCGATCTTTTCGCCGCACTCCAGGCCGACACCGGCGATCTGCAAGCCGCAGGATGGAATCTTCCGCCCGGTTCGACCTTTGTAAACTACGCCCGGCCCGAGGGTGCCTTTACGCCTGCTCGGCGTCCTCAAAGTCATCGCACTCTGAAGCTGCCAACTGTGGCCCGCTTTGCCTTGGTAAGCACTGTCTCTCCGCTAATCACTCGGGCAATTTCGATTGGCGACCGCGTGCATAAAGCTCTTTGCGATTCCTTTGAAGAGAGCAAGGCATTCGCCTCCGTTTTTACCGGACTGGACTCCGACGGCAAACCGCTGTCCAACCATCGGCACGCACACATCTTTTGCGAGGCAGACGGCCAGCGCGAAACGGTCACCAACATTACCATCTGGGCGGAAATGGGCTTCGGAGAAGACCATTGTCGCGCCCTTCGTGGCTTGAACAAAGTCTGGGGCCATGGGGGGCATGACCTACGTTTAGTTCTTCATGGAATTGGCCAGCCTCGTGATTTTTCCAATTGTGCACTTTTCGAGCCGTCGAGAGTCTGGCGTTCCGCAACGCCTTTTGTATCCACACGCCACGCCAAGACATTCCACGACGGTCGCCCCAAGATCGACCCCGACAATGGTTGGCAAGATGGTTCCGCGGGGCACGATTTACTCCGCCTGCTCGCGCTCCACCCAAATGGCGGTGGGGCCACCATTCGCCAATTACCTGAACGCGATGGGCCGTACAAGTTCGGTGATCGGAGCCTCAGGTCGCTTCAATTCCAAACAAACCGTTACGATGGTGGCGGCAGTCGGGGACCGGCCAATGGGGCTGCATTCACCATCACGTTTACCGAGGAACGCCACGGCCCATTCGCCTTTGGTTACGGATCTCATTTCGGTCTCGGCCTCTTTATCCCGGTTCGATCATTATGAGTGACCGAAGGGGTACATAAACTCAGCACTTTCCATGTTGCCAGACAATCGTTTAGTTTCCCAAAAAACTGAACCGATCGTCATGAACGAAGAAGCCCCGGCTCCTGATCTTTTCCCCTTAACCGATCGGGAAAACGCAACTCCTGTCCCTGCATCCTGGGAAAGCCGTAGTTCACCAGAGATTTCTCCGGAAACGAACGAGATGCATCCGGTCTTCAAGAAAACACTGGAAATTCTGCGTCGCGAGTTTCCCCCTAAAGATATCTCGGTCGTTCTTCAGCCCGGTACCGTCACGCCGGACAGGACGCCTACCTCCGATCGGGCTACTCCCCTGGAACCACCATCTGAGGTTTCGACTCCTCCGGCTCCGCCGGTCCGCCGCATCGATCGCGACCAGGTCATCCCGTCGCGGATGCTCAATGAGTTCGTTTATTGCCCGCGCCTTTTCTATTACGAGCATGTCGAAGGCGTCTTTCTCGATAACGCTGATACGCTTCGCGGCTCGGCGATCCATCAACGGGTCGATACCGGCAAGGGGGATTTGCCTCCCGCTGCAACAATATCCGATCCAGCTACTGGGGTCTCGTTAGAGGGCGGGGCAAAGCGGCGGGACGCCGCTTCTACTGGAACAACACCCAAGGAAACGGAGGCGGAAGTCATTCATTCGCGCTCGGTTACTCTCGGCTCGGAACGTCTGGGGGTCCTGGCGAAACTCGATCTGATCGAGGTCCGTGGAACTCCAGGCATCGGCGAACAGGGCGATTTGTTCACCGCACGCGAAGTTGTTCCGGTCGATTACAAGGCAGGAGCGCCTCGCGAGGGCGCTGAAACCAATGAACTCTGGCCCACCGACCGCATGCAGTTGGGCCTCCAAATGCTCCTGTTGCGGGACAATGGCTATTCCTGCCAGGAAGGCGTGATTTATTACCGCGCTACCAAGCAGCGGGTCAGGCTCGAAATGAGTGTCGGGCTGGAATCGTGGATTCTGGAACAGATTGCCGCAGCCCGAGACACGATGCGGGGACCAATTCCCCCGCCGCTGGTGGGTTCCCCCAAGTGTAAGCGGTGCTCGTTGGCTCCGATTTGTCTTCCCGATGAGACGACGTTGTTGGCCCGATGCAATGAGTCAAGCGGCGAGACGCCGCTTCCACCCTTGGGGGACACTACCAAGCGAGGCGAGGCACCGCGACGACTCATGGCCGCCCGCGATGATACACGGGCGGTTTATCTGAACACCCCCGGGCTTCGTGTCGGGCGCAAGGACGAAACGCTGATCATCAAGGACCAGGAGAAACAGATTGATGAGGTTCGATTGATGGATGTCCATCACGTCGCCTTGTTCGGCAACATCCAGTTAACCACCCAGGCCATTCAGGCCCTCTGCGATGCGGAAATTCCCATCACGTACTTCAGCGGCGGCGGCTGGTTCTACGGCATGACCCGTGGGCATGGGCTCAAGAATGTCTTCCTTCGAATTGAGCAGTTTCGCAAGACTCAGGACACCAGTTTTGCCCTTCAAATTGCCCGACAGATCGTCAGCGGAAAGATTCGGAATCACCGAACCTTGCTCATGCGAAACCATAGCGAGCCGCCCGCCGCCGTGACCAACCGCCTGAGGGGCGCGGCGTCCGATGCCCTCGCAGCCGGTAGCCTGGAGGAGTTACTGGGAATTGAGGGCGCGGCGGCAGCGGCCTATTTTGAGCAATTTGGCGGTATGCTCAAGGTCGGGGATGCGGACGACGACGAACTGGAAGGGGCGGAGTCAGCCGAATTTCGGAGTGATCCGTCGACCAGGAAGATGAACTTTGACTTTGCCGGTCGACATCGACGTCCGCCCACTGACCCGGTCAATGCCTTGCTGTCCCTGGCCTATAGCGTGCTGGCCAAGGATTGCACCATCGCCGCCCTTGCGGTTGGGTTTGATCCCTATGTTGGATTCTATCATCAGCCGCGATTCGGTCGCCCTGCGTTGGCGCTGGATTTGATGGAGGAATTTCGACCGCTGGTGGCAGAGAGCGTGGTGCTTTCGGCGATTAACAACCGGGTGGTGGCCGTGGACGATTTTGTCAGGGCTGGTCAGGCGGTGAACCTGACGCCGGACGGACGGAAAAAGTTCTTTCAGACCTACGAGCAACGCATGAGCGCTTTGCTGACTCATCCGGTGTTTGATTATAAAGTGAGTTATCGGCGCGCCCTGGAGCTGCAAGCGCGAATCCTGGCCAAGGTCTTGACCGGAGAAATTCCGGAATATGTACCGCTCTTGACCCGATAAAACGCGACCCGGGAGACAATCCACCCCAAGCCGCCATGCGAATCACCTACTTGGTCTGCTACGATATCGCCGACGACAAACGGCTGCGAAAGGTCTTCAAGACGTGCAAGAATTTTGGTGATCATCTGCAGTACTCGATTTTCGAGTGTGATCTGAGTGAGAGCGAAAAGATCAACCTGGAGACGGCCCTCAAAGACATCATCGACCACAAAAAGGATCAGGTGATTTTTGTTCGGTTGGGACCGGCGGAAGGGCGGGGTGATCGGGTGATCACGGCGATGGGGGTTCCCTACGTCAATTTGGATACGCCGTGCTTTGTGTTTTAGGTCGCGACGCTGGCTGACGGGTTGCGACATGGCTCTTTGAAATTGCGGTAAATCGCGAGCGGCGGGGTGATGCGGAACACCCGGCTGCCGCTCGCAGTTTCTAAATGCCTGCGAGCGAGGCCATACCGACGGCGCTGGGTAGCCATTGCGGCTATCATCGGATGAAAAGTCGGGGTGCTCGCAGGATTGACTTTGGGCTCTTGAGGCTCAAGGGTTTATCGGTTGGCTATTTCCGCGCTCTCACGGGCGCGGCTCCGTTGAAGCTCGCCTTGCAGTATCAAGGTCCGGAAGTGCCTATGCACCGGCCTTCCCATCCAATGGCCATGGCCCATTGCCCCGGCTATTGCAAGCGATGCGACGGCTAGCGATTTCCCTGCACTTCCCGGCCCCGCCAAAACGGCGATTCCTTCGTACCCCGTCCTTATTTCATTATCCCCGACCAGTTTGGATTTCTCCGAATCCCGGTGAGCTCGAAGCTCGGACGGTTTCTTGATCAGTATCTTCGTTCGTTTCCCCGTCGTGGTCGTGTCGAGGAAGGCAGCCAATTCCCTTCTGAGGGCATCGAGGCTGACAGTTGGGTTCCTGGCCAGCTCTGAGGCCAAAGAAGCCACTGAGAGCACCCTCCGAGCGTCCGCCTTGTATTTGCGTGACGCACGAGGCAGAGTCCGCTTGGTCAGCGTG
>CAILNN010000207.1 GCA_903835555.1 uncultured Verrucomicrobiota bacterium | reverse complement strand
GAGGTGGATTCCGGTCGGTTGGTGGAAGTGCGAAAAAAGTTTCCGGACGCCCGGATTTATCAGGATTACCGGGTCTTGTTGGAGAAGGAGAAAATTGATTCGGTCAATGTGTCCACCCCAGACCACATGCATGCAGCCATGGGCATGGCGGCGCTAAACCACGGCGTGAACGTCTATGGCCAAAAGCCGCTGACCCACGATTTGTACGAGACTCGTCGCCTGACCGAAGCGGCGCGGGCGAAGAAGCTTGTGACCCAAATGGGCATCCAGATTCACTCGGAAAGCGAATACAAACTGGCGGTCGCTCTGGTTCAATCCGGTACCATCGGAAAGATCAAGGAGGTCCACACCTGGAGCAGCAAAGAATGGGGAGACAACGGCTCCCTGCCAGCCCAGACCGACCCAGTTCCAGATGGGTTTAACTGGGACCTTTGGCTCGGCGTATGCGAGCAACGTCCGTTTTACGGCAGAGGATGGTATCATCCTGCAAATTGGCGGAAGCGCCTCGATTTCGGAACCGGAACCTTTGGCGACATGGGCTGCCATATTTTTGATCCCGTGTTCGCCGCGTTGGCATTGACCGCCCCCGTTTCGGTCAAGAGCGAGGGGGCAGCTCCCAATCAGCACTCGTGGGCGACCAATGCAGTCATTCGCTATATGTTCCCGGCCACGCAGTTTACCGTGCCCGGCACCATTCCGATTTCTTGGTACGACGGACACCAGCGTCCAAATGCCGATATTCGCGCACTGCTCGAAGGAAAGGAACTGCCCGACCAAGGCTCCATTCTGATCGGCACCGACGGAGTCATGGTCATCCCGCATGTCGCCAACCCGGTTTTGTATCCCTCTGCCAAATTCCAAGGGTTCAACATGCCGAAGATTGGCCGGGATGACCATTGGCATCAATTTGTGGAAGCAGTCCGTGGGGAAGGGAAGACCTCGGCAGGTTTTGATTACGCGGGTCCGTTGACCGAATCAGTCCTATTGGGAAGCGTGGCCACTCGATTTCCCCAGACGGAGTTGAAATGGGATGCCAAGTCGCTCCGCTTTACCAACACACCGGAGGCGAACGCATTTGTGCGCCGGAAATATCGCACCGGCTGGGACGTCGTCGGCCTGTGACGACATCGACGGCTTTTCGATGACCGGCATCCATTCTCGCTCCTGACGCTTGGCTTCCATGCTGACCACCGCAACGGTTTCATCGGCGGTTGATTCTCCAGCTTGCCTCCTGGTCTTGCATGGTCTGGGCGATTCCATGCATGGCTGGGATTGGCTGCCGGATGCCCTCCGGCTGCCGTGGTTGAACTACCTCTTCGTCAATGCGCCCGACGATTACTATGGCGGTTATTCGTGGTACGATCTGCCGGGAAACAGCGGACCGGGAATCGAACGTAGCCGAAAGGCGCTGATCGAATTGATTAACGCCCAGGTTGCCGCTGGAACACCGTCACGCCAAATCGGGATTCTCGGGTTCTCGCAGGGATGCCTCATGACGGTGGATGTCGGTTTTCGTTATCCCGCAGTTCTCGGGCCTTTGGTTGGAATCAGCGGTTACGTTTGGAACCCATCCGAATTGCTGAAGGAAGCACCTCCCATCGCTCGTGAACAGCGGTTGCTCTTCACCCACGGACGGAAGGACACCGTCGTGCCCTGCGGCCCGGTGCGGGCGCAAGTCGAAGAATTGCGCCGGGGTGGATTGTCTATAGAGTGGCATGAATTCGATAAAGCCCACACCGTGGCAGGCGAAGTGGAAATCAGCCTGATTCGCGGTTTTATCGAGAAGGGTTTCCGAACACCCGCTGCTGGGCACCATTGAAGAGAGCCCCACTGAACAGTAATTCTGCCATTGATTTTCCGCGGTGGCATGCTTAGAGAGGATAGGTGAACAAGTCGTTTCGTTGTTGCATTCTGGCTCTCGCCGCCGCCTTGGGCTGGTGTGCCATGGCTGGGACTAGTCCTGTGATCTATGGGTTTACTCCCGCATCTGGTGGTCCTGGCACCCAAGTCACCATTTATGGGACCGGGTTGTATCCGGCTTACGCCGTCTATTTTGGCACCGATGCCTCGGCTTCTGCCCAGATCGTGGGGCAATCCGATTCTCAGGTGGTCGTAATCGTCCCTGCCAATGCCGTTTCTGCACCCATTTACCTCGTGTCGGATCGCTCGGCGATTTCGTCCCAAACATTTTATCTATCGCCACGGATTGATTCGTTTTCTCCTTCACGAGGGAATGTGGGTACCCAAGTGACTATCGAAGGGAGTGGCTTCTATGACCCGAGCGGGAAAGTCTATCTCTATTTCAATGGAGTAAAGGCGACGCAAGGTTCGGTGACAGCGGATACCCAGATCACCGCCTTTGTACCGGCGGGTGCCTCCACGGGCTTTATCACCTTCACCAACAGTTATGGCGGCGGAACGTCTTCCGCCTACTTTTACCTGAATCCGACCATCACTCAATTCACCAACCGAATCGCCACCGGGCAAACGCTGAATATCTATGGTACCAGTTTTCTCGGTGTCTCTTCTGTGAGTCTGGCGGGTTCACCCTTGAGCTTCTCCGTCTTGTCGGGAACCAACATCCAGGCGGTCATCCCTGCGACCGCAGTTGATGGGCCTTTGGCAGTCACATCCCCTGGTGGCTCTTACATTACCCCGACTAATCTGCTGATCGTTCCCACGATCAATGGATTTTCGCCTCCGGGCGGCGGAGCCGGAACCGTAGTGACCATCACTGGAACAGGCTTGTCAAAGGCGACACAGGTATCTTTTGGAACCCTAGTTTCCCCTGCCATCACCAATATCAATTCGATGACGGTCAACGCCATTGTTCCGGTCGGAGTCAAGTCCGCTCCCATCACTGTGGCAACCGTCGACGGCACCAACACCACGACAGCCCTTTTTTACGCCCCACCGTCCATCGACTCCTTTTCACCACCATCAGGGTCCCCG
>CAILNN010000206.1 GCA_903835555.1 uncultured Verrucomicrobiota bacterium | reverse complement strand
GTGCCAAATGAGCGAGAGTTTTCATACGAGCCGGATGCGGGAAATCTGCACGTCCGGTTCCCAAGAGGGGTGAGGAAGAGACGGTCATTGGCTATGCCTTTCAATCCGTCCTTCCTCGCCCACTCGACTGTGCCTATTTTCTCTTCCTGCCGTTTCCCATCCTTCGCACTTTACCAGGATTCACCCGAAACCACGACTTTTCCCTCGATTTTTCCCTCGAATTTGTTCTGGTTGGAGCGTTCCCATGTCCTTCCTGAACTTTCGAGCGATTACCAAAGGCTTTCCCGGCGTTCAAGCCTTGGACGGAGTCAGTTTCCAGGTTGCCCAAGGTTCCTGCCACGCGCTCATGGGAGAAAACGGTGCCGGAAAAAGCACCTTGGGCAAAATCCTCGCAGGCGTTTATACCCCAGACTCCGGGGCCATCGAGCTGGAAGGCACCCCTATTGCCCCTGAGACCCCCCTGGCCGCCCGGCACTTGGGCATCGCCATGGTGCACCAGGAATTGGCCTTCTGCCCCAACCTATCCATCGCCGAAAACCTTTGCATGGGCTCCATTCCCTCCCGGTGGGGCTGGGTCGATCGCCGAAAAATGTACAGGCAGGCCACCGCCATGTTGGAGGCCATCGGTGCTCCGTTCGATGTCCGCCGACCCATTGGTCAATTGAGCACCGGTCAGGAACAGTTGGTGCAGATCGCCGCAGCCGTCGGCACCGGAGCCCGCATCATCGTTTTCGATGAACCGACCAGCTCCCTGTCCGTCGCCGAGAGCGAACATCTATTTTCCCTCCTCCAGCGTCTCCGCGAGCGCGGCATCACTATCGTCTATGTTTCCCATCGCATGGAGGAAATCTTCCGCCTCTGCGATGCCATCACCGTCCTGCGCGATGGCCGTCACGTCATCACTGAATCGATTTCGGACACCAACAACGACCGCGTGATCCGGCAGATGGTGGGACGCGACGTTCAGGCCCACGAACCCGCCCACACCGCCCGTCCGCTTGGCGATGAAATCCTGCGTGTCGAAGGCCTGTCATCGCCCGGCAAGTTCAGCGGGATTAGTTTTTCCGTCAGGGCAGGGGAGGTTGTCGGCCTCGCCGGTCTGGTCGGAGCTGGCCGAAGCGAAGTTGCTCAAGCCATCTTCGGAATTGACCCTGCTGCCACCGGTCGCGTCTTGATGGAAGGTCGCCAGTTGCCGTTGGGTGATGTCTCAGCCGCCCTGTCAGCGGGACTTGGACTCCTGCCCGAAGACCGCAAGCGCATGGGCCTTGTCCTCTCGATGAATTGTCGCGAAAACACCTCGCTTGCCACCCTCGACCGGTTGTCTTCCGGTGGTTTTATCCGTCGCAAAAAGGAACGGGAATTGGCTGGAACCTACGCCAAGCGCCTCCGCGTCAAGGCTCCATCAATGGAATCCATTACCGGCGGATTAAGCGGCGGCAACCAGCAGAAGATTGCTCTGGCCAAATGGCTGGTGCGCGAATGTCGACTCCTGATCGTAGATGAACCGACCCGAGGCGTCGATGTCGGTGCCAAGGCGGAAATCCATCAACTGCTCGACGAACTCGCCTGCGAAGGGGTCGCCGTCCTGGTCATTTCGAGTGAATTACCCGAAGTAATGAACCTCAGTCGCCGGATACTGGTCATGCGCCAAGGCCGATTGGTCGGTGAACTGCCACGCGCTGAATTCACTCAACCGGCACTGATGCGCCTAATGGCCGGTGTCGCGGAAGAGCCCGTCACTACTTGATGCCTGCCAGTCGTTCCCGCCAGATGCGGAACAGCAACACCGTGGCGCGGACATCCCGCAGACAATACTCGGCAATCGTGCGGTACTCTCCCGCTGCCAGCAGCGCATTCACATCCGCCCCACTGACCCCTTCCGCTTTCGGCGACGGAATCCCAAAGGCTTTGCAGTAGAAATCCAAATTGAAACGCCGGGCGGCACCGTCCTTACCGCTAACCCCATAAAAAGTGAATTGTTCCGCCAGATCGCAGTGAGGCTCGGTTTGGTATCGGTAACCCAGCCAATCCTTGCGTGAGATCGGGATATTCATCAGCGCCGATCGCAGATAGAGAAACGGGACATCAAAACCCCGTCCGTTGAAGGTCACGATACTGTCATAATGCTTGGCGACATCCCAAAAGGCCGTCAGGAGCTCCGATTCATCGACGCACGGGACAAACTCGACCGCCGGTTTCTCCCCATCGTCCTCCTCGGCATAATCGTCCGCTTGATAAAGGACCTGGCCGCGTCCGGTATCGGCATTGAGCATGCCGATGCAGACGATTTGGGCAGTGAATGGCCACAAATTGAACTGCTGGGTAATCTCGGCCCGTTTCCGCGCCTGTTCCTCTTCGGTGGGGAGACGCCCTGCCTCACGAAACAGGTACTCCTGCTGCGCGGCGTCAAAGATTTCCAGATCGAGCGCCGACGTCTCGATGTCAAAGACAAGGTGGGCCATTCGGCGAAAAGGATAACGCCGCCTACGACCGAGTGCGAGTCGCTAGTCGGAGTGTTTTGGTTGCCGGAACAATCCCCGTAAAGAGCATGCCTCCCAACCCCGATGGAACGTTTCCACCCAAGTGGAAGCGACATCTCGCCGCTTGGCTTACGGGATGGCGCACGGCATCAGGGCGTCGCTCATTGCCATGCGATTTTGTCGCGGTCAGAGCCCCACAGCTTAATGAAATCCGACACAACCTGTTGAAGCAAAGTAACATCGGTAGGGAGAGACTCCGTCGAGCCCTCGTGTCGTGTATCCCCAATAGCTTGCAGTTTGTTGCACCTAAAATGCCCCAGGGCGAGGCGAGAGGCGGTCCAAACTGCACCGACTTTGCAAACTATCGTTCGCCCCTCATCGCCCATCACGACAGATCGCCAAATTGGCCAGACGAATCGAGCGACGCTCTCGAACCGATGACCAAGAACCCCAAGTTTACCTCACCTTCTTCACCACACCTGCCATCCAATTCCTCAACAGCTTGGACTCCAGATAAAGCGGTTGGCTTCGGCTACCGTCGCCAATGGTATCTTCATTGAAACTGTCCAAGCTTACGTGCCCGGAATGATCTGCCGTCATTCCGTCCTTCGGAATGGACAGGCTGAAGTCGAACTCCAAATGCGCTGGATAGGCTGCCGACACGACTCGCACCTCGCGTCCCCGACCCGGCGGAATCCACCCCGCCAGATCGATTTCTGTAAAGGTCACTGTGAGTTTTGATTTCGCTGGAAGGCGATTCGACGCCTGCTGTAAAACCCCTGCGAACGTTTCCTCTATTTGACTCAGGCTGTCGTCCAGCGTGCGACCCGACAACTGAATATCGCGATACCTCTCCGGTTTCCCGAAGTTAACCGTGATTTCAGCCCGATCGGCAGACCCAGGCACCAGTGAAACACCCGGGCCCGAGCATCCGTTCCAAAGAAGGGCGACCAGGGCTAAAACAGCCCAATGGTGAAGGGGGAACCGGATGAATACCGAAGGGACCAAAATCACTTTCATGGACGACTTCTATCAACCTCATGCGAAACAGCAATAAAGCAACCCTCCCTTACAGGCCCCAGAGTAGAAGCGGCGTCCCGCCGCTTTCCCCAAAGTGGTCAACCCCAGGCCATGGGGCCTCCCGATTGATGGGAAATGAGAATGACCGCCAGGTCTTGGACTGCGCAAGTCCTCTGGCGCTTTGGAAAAAGCCGTGAAATGGACGGGAGCCGGAAATCATTCGCGGGCCTTTCCAATTCGGAGGCCAAAAGCGGTAGGCAACGCCATTTCTACGAGACCATCACCCGACCAGCCCGGCAAATTCCGCAGTCTTACTTGCGAACCGAACCCTCGCGAGGCGCGCGAAATTCCGGTTCGAGCCCCTTCTCGGTTATAGTCAGTCGGCAAAATCCCCTCGCAAAAGTGGTGCGGTTCTAGGACTTGAAGTTCAGTGAACAGGGTTCTGGAGATTGAGCAGGCGTTGAGGCAATTGCCTTCGCAAGAGCGGTTGAAGATTGCCCGTTGGCTATTGGAGGATTTGCACGAGGGCTCCCTGGCCAGCGCGGCAGCCAAATGCGCCGGTGACAAAGGCGAGCGGAACCTTTCCCTGCAAGACTATTCCGCCCGGCGGCGGCGCATCTTCGGGAACAAAGTGTTGCCCAATATGGTTCCAGCGGCTCGTGCGGAAGATCGCTGGTGAATACCTACGCGGATACCAGCTTCCTATTTTCGCTTTACGCCAGCAACGCTCTCACAAAACGAGGAGGAAGATCACATTGAACGAAGTGTTTGACATCGGCGTGGATATCCGTCGGCGAGAAAACGCCTTGAGGTGTCGCAGGCATCACCATTACCGGTGGCCCAAGTAGCAGCGGCGTCTCGCCGCTTTTCCCTGCAATCACTTTGTTTAATTCCGGACCATCGCAGAAGGCAGCCGCTTCCCGCACGAGTACGATAGCGGATTATCGGAAGAGACGGATTTCTTCCTCGTGGGTAATTTCAACTAGCGGCAAACCGTCGAGGTCGGTCACAATGACGTCATCTGAGCCAGGCAAGTAAAGCTCATCAAAATGTTGGAGGAATGTGTTCCACGACATGCTAAAGCCTTCTTGGAAGTCGGGCCAATATATCAGGACAAACTGGTCGACAACCATCACTTGCCGGAGTTTTTCGGTGGCTGCTTCGATTGTAATTTCGGCTATTGAACACACCTGATTGACGAGGCTGTGCCCCACAAGTTCGGGTAGGTTTAGAGGCGATAAGGTTCGGTCGAGGGCTGTTTGTTCAATGGGAACATAACAGGTCGGTGGCAGATTTAAATGCCTGATCCTCTCCGCAATTGGTGCAGATTTTTTAGACATTATTCCGACTATGCGACCGTACCAAGTTCTCCGGTCGTCTTTTTCTCCGATCCTTCTATGACGTGCTGAATACGGTTGAACTCCATCTTACTCCAAACCACGGATGCCCCGGCCCTGATCAACGCAGCGTTGCCAGATTCATGTGACGAGACGGCAATGATGGGGAGATGCGGCAGAAGGGTGCGACATTCCCGGACGAACTCATCTCCCTTGCCGTCGTCTAAGTCGTAATCCGACAAAACCAAATCGAACGTGCGTGATCGAACCAATTTCCGAGCGGCGGACAAGCTTGGTACCACCGCGACACGGTGGTCCGCCAGGAATTGCCGAGTTACCAACTCAGCAAATACCGCATGGTTTTCAAGAAAGAGTATGTTCAAAGCCGCGAAAAACGTAGCTGCCTCGATTGTATCATCTATGTCGAACGATATCCGCATGGGTCTGGGCGAGAATTATCGATGACTACCAGAGCAACTGCCTTAACGTGGCTGGTTGCCGAAATCCTTTCGTCAAAGTCGTGCGGTCCAGTGAGGCCGAAAATCTTGGACATATCGTGGCTCGCCAATCAATTCCAGATGGACTCCTGCGCTTGAAATAGTGATTAAATGGACGGATTCGCAATTCAATCGTAACTCTGTTGGAGTGGACATCTCCAGAGGTACGGGAATCAAATTATTGTGCACCTCACCGCCTAAAACAATCTCGCCTTCCATGATGTCGCATGGCCAATCGGGGAAATCACCCGAGACAGATGCCTCTGAGAAAGTCAAATAGGCTTCTTGAGCCCATCCAGTGCCGGAATCAAAACCGGACGACCTTCCGATTTGTGAAGGTATGCTGTCTTGAAATGCACGACCACCGTGCCATCACTTTCAATAATATCCGTAACTCTTGAGTCATGGATTTCGATTATGGTGTTCATCCTTCAGATCGTAGGCAACTACATGTAAAGTTCATTTCTTTGGCTGTCTCCTGAGCACCGCAGCGAGAATATCCATCAGAAGGGAAATGAGCAATGAACCCACGATGAACAAGGCAGCGGGCATCGCAATACGTTCCCCCAGCATCCCCAAACCAACTCCTAGGGTACAACCCATGCAAAGGAACTGCCATAGCCTGAATTTACGAGCGGCCAACCAGAGCGGTAGTGTTGTCAGCGCGACGATAGTGACAATGTTGGCGAAAGCTGTCAGCCATGCCTGAATGCCCGGAGTCCGAATATCTACCCATTTTCTACCCTCCAAACGAGAGAAACTAATTGAAAAGGGGAATCCGGTAATGCGGGTTCGTGGTCCGCGTTGATCCTCATAGAAGAACGCGCACCAGATTCCGATTGCTACGCCGCATGCAACGAGAATGCAAAAGGTAACCCACAAACCGGTGTGGGCGTGTCGACGCTGCAACTGTCGAAACAACGCGCCGACGGCCAGACTACTCAGCAAGAGACAAAAAAGTGTGAGCAGAATTCCCATACCGTTTGGTTTCACCTTATATCCGCCGGGTAGTTTTCGGAATACAAAACTCCAGTCCCCTTTCGTCACAAATCGGAACTGAGATTCCTGCTTCCCGAGTTATGGGCCAAGGGAATGTCCGCCAGGTCTTGGACTGCGCCAGCCCTCTGGCGCTTTGGAAACAGCCGTGAAAAGGACGGCAGCAAGAGTTCATTGGCGGGCCTTTCCATTTCGGAGGCCAAAAGCGGTAGAGGACAACCGCAGTCCAAAACGCTGCCGCGTGTTACCTATCGTCCCGAAACGGCGTAAGCTGTTGGGCAAGATAGTTTTTGGATGAACTAAGCGCGATTCGCCAACCGCAGACCTGAAATAGCCCAGGGCTCGGTTGGGCCATCCATGGGCAGGGAGCGCCTGTTCCTCGTAGCCGTCGCTCGTAAGGCGACGCCATCTCTACGAGACGGCCACTCAACCCACCCGGCAAATTCCGCAGTCTGCCTTGGAAACCAAACCCTCGCGAGGTGCGCGAAATTCCGGTTCATGCCCCTTCTCGGTTATCCCGCGAAACGATCAGCGTCTATTCACGTCGGACGACTACCGCGATTTACTGATAGACCCAACCGGGCGATAGGTGATTGCCCAGGGCTCGGTTGCCTCAACACCGACTCGCTGTACGCCTTGCGCAAGTAACTCAGCACGATCCGAAACACCCACGACCGCCGTCGGACCCCATGGGCTTGAACCACCGGTGCGCCAAGCCCAAAATCCACTTGGGCCTCCTCTCCGGCTTGCACCTCCATCCGCCAGACCCGCTCAGGCTCTTTCGCCTTGAGCGAGCGCACAAAGCGTTTGACCGCCTGATACGACCCGTTGAACGAAAGCTCCGACCTCAGGTCCTGGTATATCCGCTGCGCCGTCAGCCCCTGTTCAACCCGCTCCAGAATCCATTGCCAGTGCTCCTCACAAAGCGACCGCCGACCCGATTTGCCGAGGGTCGAAATGGTACACTTTGCCCCGTCCCCAGAGGCCCCGTTCCCGGCGGTCGATTCGGTGTTACACTTTGACCGTACCTCCGCCCCCTCCAGATACCCACGGACCGTCTTCCGATGCACCCTCAGTTCCCGGGCGATCCATCGTATCGACTTCCCCTGCGCATATAATGGGATGATTGCTTGTTGGTTTTGCACACCGAGTACATTGGCCATACAGACGCCAATGAACGCGGTTCCACCCGCCCACTGTCACCCGCTGTCGCCTCGTCTCAGGT
>CAILNN010000205.1 GCA_903835555.1 uncultured Verrucomicrobiota bacterium | reverse complement strand
CGCGGCCAGGACTTGAGTGGCAGCCTACAAGGGGCAGGGGGAATTGGCGGCCTGTTGGCAAGGACCGACCAGACGGCATCGACACCGTCCCACGCTTACTACCATTCCGACGGAAACGGCAACATCACTGCGATGATCAGTTATCAGCAGAACCTCGTTGCCAAGTACCTCTACGACCCATTCGGCAATCTCCTCTCGAAGACGGGTCCGTTGGCGGATGCGAACGTTTATCGGTTCTCAAACAAAGAATGGAACTCGAATTCAGCTGTATATTATTACGGCTATCGATTCTATAGTCCAAGTCTTCAGAGATGGGAAAATAGAGATCCAATTGGAGAAAATGGCGGCATAAATCTTTATGCGATGGTCGGAAACAATCCTATAGGCCGGGTTGATCCGTATGGTCTCGATTTCGCCGCTATGTTTCCGAGCTTGCCTGTTTGCATGGTAGGGCCTTGTCCGGGAAATACACAACGCCAATATGATGATGCGGGAAAATCCTGCTGCCCACAAGAAATGCAGCCGGTTTACCTACATACTGATACCTCCTTCAGGAAGCGACATAGTTTTATCGAGACTCCAAACAGGGCGGTGGGATTTTATCCGGGTTCCTACGTTCTTAACGGTAAAATGCAGGACGATAGTGGAACCACTTATCATGATTCTCGGTCTTTCAAAGCCTGCCCTGAGTCTATCAAGGCCTTGGAGGAGAGTATAAATAGTCATCAAAGTGGAATATTTACCCCCTGGAATTTCCCTGGCAACAATTGTACTTCCTGGGCTTGCGGGCGTTTGGCTGACGGGGGCTTTAACCCGCCTGGGTATCGTTGGACTCCATTTCAAAATCCTTGGGTTACTCACTGAGATTTTTTCTTTTAATTACAGCATGAGCTCTCGTTTCAAAGCAATACTACTGCTATTCTCACACTCGGTCATTTGTGCGTGTGGTATTTACATGTGGTCGGCTTTTGAGGATTTTCGCGCTACTGCAAAGCCCGGCAAACGTTCAATGCTTCGGTGCATTCCTCTATTTTGGACTGCGGAAAAGGTCCTCCCGGGTTGGACAACAAATTACGAGAGCTATCTTGTCTTGCTAAATCCAATAGATTCAAAGCGCCAATACTTTTTGGTGGCTTTGCTACCCAAACCTAGTGCTCTACGTCAAACCAATACTGCATCCGAGGAGTTCAGATTCTTAATCTCATTTCATAAAACGGATGGGTGCCCAATTTTGATTCGCAGTGAAGAATTGCCCGGATTTGGTGAACCACCGTTTATGAAGCTGTTTGATATTAATACATGGCCGATGCTAGAGCAAGTTGCACATTTTCCTAGCCTCACCGTGAAGCTGGAATCGATAAGATAATGATTGGGCTTCATACGGCTAAAGAGCTAGCCGAGACAATATTAGAATGAAGTGATTAATGGGTCTTATGTTTCCTCCACTCTATTTGCCGGTAGGTTCGATGTTTTGGTGAATCAACTTCGCCAAATTGGATTGGCGGGCACCGAACTGGCCAAAGCAACCTGCGGAACCATTCGTTTGCGGCTCCTCAAAATCGGTGCCTTGGTCCGGGTCAGCGTTCGTCGTGTGGTGGCATCCATGAGTTCG
>CAILNN010000204.1 GCA_903835555.1 uncultured Verrucomicrobiota bacterium | reverse complement strand
CGCTCCACCCTCATGACCTCCAACCGCCCCATTGAAGAATGGGGTAAGCTCATCAACGACGTCCCAGCCGCCGCTGCCATCCTGGACCGCTTTCTCCACCACGCCGAGGTCATCCAGTTCACCGGAAAATCCTACCGCCTGGACCGGGCCGCCCGAGCGCAAAAAGCAGCTGCCTGATTGATGATGAAAATGACGGCCATCAGCCCCAGCACTTCCAACCGGGCAGTCGGACGGTACGGCGACAACCGTTTCACGCTCGCTTAACGCACCCGCAATCCCGGAAGAATTTTCCCCCAACATTCCTTGCTCCCCAGACCCCTTTTCCGCTAAGAACCACCCGTCAAAGGTGGTACATTTTGATTCGACCCTGGGTGGTACACTTTGAATCGACCGGTGACAGGGTCTTCCGTCGAAGCGCCAAATTTGGCTGGAAACCTGTCAATGGGGTATTCTGGCCATGGGACTATTTGCCGTTTGGAAAACGGTTGAAATGGCCTTTCGGGAGTCCCATTTTGAGAGGCAACTAGCTGAAAACGTGGCACATAGGGTGCCACAGAAATTCATAAGACAGCAAAAGAGTCGATGACGGCAATCGTTTAGGTCGCATCCTTGACAAGACAATCATCGAATGCGTAATGTATAGAAGTTGGGATGGCTGGAGAGAATTTTTCGTCTCATCAGCGGAGTAAGTATTAGAAGGGAGGGATTCGGGAAGTGCGGGCCGTTCGACCGCGTTCCATGAGGCGTGGGCGATTTAGGAAGCCGGTGCCTTGGCATGGCGACGTTGTTGTGATTCAGCAACTTATGCCGTTACAGTATCCATCACGTTTGACGTCTTCGTCATTTGGAGGGCTAAGTAAGCAGCTCACGGCATGGATTCCCCGATGCTCTCCCGAAGCGACCATCTTGAATGAACGAGAAATAATGTACGATTCACGTTCCTTTCAGACGATTCGTGTACGTCATTGCTTGGTATGCGTCTATTGCTGATCGAGGATGAACCCAAAGTGGCGGATTTCATCGCGCGAGGATTGCGGGCAGAAGGTTGGGCGGTGGATGTTGCCACAGATGGCGGGGAGGGATTAGCCCGCGCCACCGAAGTTGCCTATGACCTGGTCATTCTCGATCTGATGCTTCCAGTATTGAGCGGAACGGAGGTGCTTCGGCTTCTTCGAGCGCGTGGAATACAGACGGCGATTCTCATATTGACTGCCCGCGAGGCCACCGGGGACAAAGTGCTGCATTTCGAAGGCGGTGCAGATGACTACCTGACCAAGCCATTCGCCTTTGAAGAGCTATTGGTTCGCATCAAGGCATTGTTGCGTCGACCCCGCACGACGTCACCGCAGATCATCAAGGTCGGGGACCTCGAAATCGATCGTCTATCTCAACGGGTTCGCCGGGGAGGCCGAACCCTCGTCCTGACCGGCAAGGAGTACGGACTGCTGGAATATCTGGCCTCCAATCCAGGCCGGGTGCTGACCCGAACCATGATCATGGAGAAGGTGTGGGATGAAAGCTTTGAAGGTTTAACGAACATTGTGGATGTTTATGTCCGACATTTGCGCTCGAAAATCGACGATGGACAATCCGATAAATTGATTCATACGGTTCGCGGAATGGGCTATTGTCTCAAGGCTCCCGACTCATGAAACGGACTTCTCTAACATTTCGACTCTTGGTCTGGTATGCGGCATGGCTGGTAGGAATACTCCTCGGCGCTGGCATTGTTCTGGAAGTGGGGTTGAGCCAGTATTTAATCAAGGATTTGTCATTGATCCAGCAGCAAAAGGCGGTTCGAATCGCAGAAACGATTCGAACCTGGTACCAATACCCGACAGGACGCAGCCTGGCCGACGAAATCGACCTTCGATTCGCGCCACAAGCAAGAGAATGGTTGTTGCGTGTGACGGACCGTCAAGGGAAGTTGATTTATCCAGCATCGGAGGAGGCGGATCCGCTCAACGGCGTTCCGATTGTTCCAAGTGCCGGAGTTCAAGAAGCCCAATTACCCGATGGAACACGGGTGATCATTGGAAAGGTTGCGGCTTTCGGAGGCGGGTGGATAGATGTGGGAGAGTCATTGGAACCGCTCCAATCGAGGATACGACAGATCATGGCCTGGTTCCTGATATTGGCCTCGTTTTTTGCCCCGATGGCGATGATGGGTGCCTGGCTCCTGGTCAGGCAAACCCTGGCACCGGTCGAGCATATTGCCGCAGCGGCGGCGAGGATCACGTCTCACAGCCTAAGCGAACGTCTACCAGTTCCAACGCAGAAGGATGAAATCGCGCATTTGTCGGAGACATTGAACCAGATGATTTCGCGACTGGACGACGCCTTCCAGCTCAATCGACGATTCCTGGCGGATGCGTCCCATGAACTTCGGACTCCACTGACCATCCTGAAAGGTGAGCTAGAGCAGACTCTTCGGGATAGAAAACTGGATATGGGGCTACAAGTGACGCTGGGAACGCTATTCGAAGAGGTGGAGCGACTGAGTCATCTTGTGGACAGCCTGCTGACTCTTTCGCGGCTCGATTCTGGCGACGCTTTTGAAGAATGGGCTCCGGTTGATCTGTCCGAAGTAGCCACGGCCACAGCAGAGCAAATGGAGCTTCTGGCTCAAGATAAAACACTCACGGTGACCTGTCAGGCGGTCGATCAGGCTTGGGTCTATGGGAACCGCGCCCGCCTCAAACAAATCGTGGTCAACCTGTTGGACAACGCGATCCAGCACACCGATTCGGGTGGGGGCATTACCATCACCGTTCGTTCAAATACCAAAGAAGCGCTTCTGGAAGTGCAGGACACCGGTGGGGGCATCCCCGAGGAGGCTGTGCCTCATCTTTTTGAGCGGTTCTTCCGGGTCGACAAGGCTCGAAGCCGTGAATTGGGTGGGGCCGGGATTGGACTTTCGATCGTTAAAGCGATCTGCCACGCACATCATGGACGGGTGGAGGTGGAAAGCCGACTTGGTTTCGGCAGTACTTTTCGAGTTTTTCTGCCTAAAACTTATATATAGTTTTTAAATGTATTAACGGTCTGTTTGTTGCTAAAAACGCGGCCTAATGACCGGTTCTGTAGCTCTGCTTTGGGTACGCTTTGCAGTGCTCTTTCCAACTCATCTTTCTACGAACTTCTTGGTATGATCTTGAGATGTCGTAGAAGGTGATCCCTTGGAACGAAGTTGGCTACCACCCAGCCCGGAAAAAGATGCCGTTGGCTTCGTGGGTTCGATCGTCCCGAAGGCCGCGCGGGAGCGGGGGTTGGCCGGGGGCAACACTGGCAGGGATTTGGTAGGGGCTCACGCTGCTGACTCCGTACTCGGTGGGCGCAAGCGGATTAATCAGTTGAAGCATGGACGATGGTTGGTGGCGTTGGCTCCAGAGGAAACGAACGGCACCACCGCGGGCTTCGATGTCTTGGACCGAGGGTCGAATTCGTTCTTGAAGCGCCTCAACCTTTTCACGAGTCAGATATTGGTTCACCGGGCTCTTCGCGGCCAAGGGAACCGCAACAACTGGAACCTCCGCCGGAGCCGCGTTGGTGGAAGCAGGAACCAATGAATCGGATGGCTTGAACTCCGCCTTCTTGGGGTCGGCTTCCGAAGCCTGCGGAACCTTGGACACGGTCGATGGAACCACCGACAAAGGCTTGGTTTCCTGAGCCCGGCTCGGGGAAGAAATGAAAATCAGACCGGCAAGTGCCGGACAAAATCCCGACAGAATGAAACGGAATAGGGTCCGTCGCTCCAGAGTCGCATTAGCATTCTGTCGGTTTTCGTTCATAGGAACCAGGGGTTGTTGGCCTTCTCTTCGCCCACGGTAGTCAATGGACCGTGACCAGCGCAAATCAAGGTTTCGATTGGCAACGAGAAAATCTGCTCCCGAACCTTGGACCTGGCCAGAGTCAATTGGTCACGGGCACCTCCCATGGAACCGGCAAAAATCGCATCGCCGACGATGGCAACGTGAGGTCCATCTTCCGGCCAATTTCCAACGACATAGGTTACTCCGTCTTCAGCATGGCCGGGGGTGTCGCGGTTGGTGATCCGAAGGCTGCCCAGATTGATAAAGTCATTGGCTCGGTTCCGAGCATCAGCGGGAGCGGCCTTTGAATTGGAATGCAGCCGCACTTTGGGGTATGCAGCGCGAAGGGGGACAAGAGCAGCCACATGATCCCGATGGGTATGGGTGATGAAGATGTGGCGCAGTTGTAACTGGTTCTCTTCTATTAACTTTTGAATGGGAGTCGCTTCAAAACCGGTGTCAAAAAGAGCGGCTTCGCGAGTGACCTCATCCCAAACCAGGTAGGCATGCACCTTCATGCCGTCTTCTGGATCGGCAGTGGTTATCACTCGAAGTTCGCGCCAAATGGTAAGATCGACCGGTTTTGGCAACCAACCTTTGGCGATCCGTTCCAACTTATGGCCGTCGAGGGTGAGGAGCTTGGCGATTGCCGTGTAGTTAAGCGGCTTGGCGGATTTACCGGTTTCTTCCAGTTGAGTGTATTCGCCCGAGGTTAGACCTGCTGCCTGGGCAGCCGCTTCCGGAGTTACCGACAAGGACAGGCGGGCTTTGCGAAAAATGTCTCCGATTGAATCTTCAAGCGTCACAATCGGGACCATCGGTCAAAACTGGGGTGAAGGCAATGACGCTCCGCGCTTCCTTTCTGCTGGGGCGACGATAGGCTGGAGGAACTCCATGGTGACTCTATCCGAAGTGGTGGCGCGCGCTGATTCCTGGCTACAACCGGCCCTATACAAAGACTATGAGCGAGCGTGGAACGGACTACAGATGGAAAACGAAGGTGCCGTGACCCACATCGCCGCGGCGGTAGATGCCTCCATGGCCACTATTCGGATGGCTATCGATGCGGGAGCCGACCTCCTGGTGGTCCATCATGGGCTGTTTTGGAGTGAGACCCGTCCATGGACCGGACGCCGCTATGAGCTGCTGAAACGATTGATGGAGAGCGGTTTAGCGGTATATTCCCAACACCTTCCACTGGATGGACATCCGTGCCTGGGAAATGCGTCCCAATTGGCTGCGGCATTGGGGTGGACCGCGCACCAGCCGTTTTTCTTCCGTGCTGGTACAGCCATTGGGGTGCAATCGACCCACCCTGAGGCGGTCTCTCGGGAAGAGTTGGGGCGACGGCTGACCGATTGCCTGGGTCATCCGCCAATTCTTCTACCCGGAGGACCGGCGGCTTGTCGCCGAATTGGAATCTGCACGGGCGGCGCTGGGTCGGAGCTGGCCCAAGCGGTCGCTGAGGGAGTTGACACGTTCATTACGGGGGAAGGCCCTCACTGGACCCATGCTTTGGCAGAAGACCTGGGACTGAATGTGTTCTATGGCGGCCACTACGCTACTGAAACGTTTGGAGTCAAGGCGCTTGCAGCGGAATTGAGTAGCGTGTTTGGCATTCCATGGACGTTTATTGACCATCCTTCCGGGCTTTAAGGCGAGGGTCTGGAACCACCAGC
Source organism: uncultured Verrucomicrobiota bacterium (assembly GCA_903835555.1). Taxonomy (GTDB): domain Bacteria; phylum Verrucomicrobiota; class Verrucomicrobiia; order Limisphaerales; family UBA9464; genus CAILNN01. Next base: position 19,909 of record CAILNN010000204.1, on the reverse strand, counting down.
GCTTCCTGCGAACAGCTACCGAGTCCACGGCATTCTGCGGAATTTGCCGGGCTGGCTGGGTTGGGGCCGGGTAATATTTGCGCGGACTTACGAGCGGCGACTACGGACAAGAAAGGCTCTGGAATTTTGCCAGTGATGGCGCAGACTCGAAGAATGACGCATAGTTCCAATGGCCTCTTGAAGATTTGGATCGCTCGCTTAGTTGTTTTTTTGAGTTTGTTGACGGGATCGAGCAGCCTCTCCGCAGAGTCTACAAGCACAAACTCAACGGCTGGGGATATTCTGGCGATTAATCGGGACCTATCGGTGGATCCCACCGTCGATTTCTTTGACTATGCCAATGGCGGTTGGCTTCGTCGAAATCCAATTCCAGCGTCGGAATCCAACTGGGGTATTGGCAAGGTCGTGCAGGATGAAATCTATGACCGGCTCAGGCTAATCAATGAAACGGCGGCCCAGAGCAAGGCCACGATCGGGACATCCGCACGCAAGATCGGGGACTTTTGGGCAACGGCGATGGACACCAACCTGGCCACCCGATTGGGTTTGCAGCCGTTGCAAGTCGAACTTGCGCGAATCGAGGCCATCGGGACGGTCGCCGATGCGGTGGAGGTTTCGTTTGCCCTGCGACCGCTTGGGGTCAATGCGTTTTTGTCGGCGGGGGTTGGGCAGGACCAGAAGCAGAGTGATGTGATGTCGGTCCAATTGGGACAAGGGGGATTGGGACTGCCGGACCGGGATTTCTATTTCAATCCTGAAAAAGGAGTCGCCAAAATTCGGGAAGAATACCTGGCCCACCTGACGCGTGAGCTTGGGTTCCTGGGACGACCCGTTCGAGAAGCCCGGCGGATGGCCAAGCGGGTGATGGAATTCGAAACAAAACTGGCGAAGGTATCGCGCAAACTGGAAGACTTGCGCGATCCAGAAAAGAACTACCACAAATTCTCCCCTGCCGAGTTCACCAAGAAGTACACCCCGCAGATTGCGTGGACCCGCCATCTGGAAAGCTATTCGCTAAGACCGGAATACGTGATCGTCGGACAGCCGGAATTCTTCAAGGGCCTCAGCGAACTTCTAAAGCGAACGCCGGTTCAAACGCTTCAAGAGTATCTACGGCTGCAATTGGTCGGCGAATATTCCGAGTATCTTGGCGGGCAATGGGAACAGGAAAGCTTCTTGTTTTATCACCAAGTATTGCAGGGGCAGAAGGAGCGTCGACCACAATGGAAGCGTGCACTTGACGCGCAGGAATCGGCAATGGGGATGGTGCTTGGGCAGTTGTTCGTGGCGGAATATTTTCCGGAACCGACCAAGAAGCGATATGTCGAACTCGTTAATGCGATTCGGGAGGCCTATTCAGAACGAATTGACCGTCTGGACTGGATGAGTGCTGAGACCAAAGCCAAGGCGAGAGAAAAGCTGGCATCGCTAACGGCCAAAGTCGGTTATCCCGATCATTGGAAGGACTATTCCAGCCTGCAAATCGGCACGGATTCGCTGGCTGCAAACATGATGAATGCGGCGCGATGGCATTTCCAAGAGATGGTCTCGAAATTCGGCAAACCGGTGGACCGAACGGAGTGGAACATGACACCACAGACGTACAATGCGTATTATGAACCGGCCAACAACGAGATTGTGCTGCCAGCCGCCATCTTTTCGGTACCGGGTGGAAAGGATAGCGATTTAGATGATGCTTTGGTGTATGGATACGCTGGAGCCTCGACCATCGGTCATGAGATCACTCACGGATTTGACGACGAAGGCCGGAAGTTCGATGCCAAGGGCAACCTGACAGATTGGTGGACCAAGGACGATGCAGCTCAATTTCAAAAGCGTGCCGCGGTCTTGGCGACTCAATTCAGCGGCTACGAACCACTTCCCGGGCTGCATATTAATGGAGCGGCGAGTTTGGGCGAGAACCTTGCGGACTACGGGGGGTTGTTGCTTGGCTTGGATGCCTTTAAGAAGACCGAACAATATCGAAACGGAAAGGCAATCAACGGACTGACTCCAATCCAGCGCTATTTTCTCGGGTATGCCTTGGGATGGTTAACCCATCAGCGGGAAGAGTCCCTTCGCCAACATTTGTTGAGTGATGTCCACGCACCGGCGAAATGGAGGGTGCTGGGACCGCTGTCGAACATTCCGGAATTTCACCAAGCCTTTGGGGTCTCAGTGGGAAAACCGATGTGGCGACCGCCTGAAGCGCAGGTAAAGGTCTGGTGAGGGTGTCGGGAGCGGCGGCTTACGGACCATGGACCGGACGTGGGCCAAGCTCCGGCGTCCGTCCATTAAACGGCCATTTTGAAAACACGCCCTTGAATCGTCGCCGAGAAGGGTATTGCATTTCCTGGTTCCAGAAGAAAACTGACGTTCATGAAGACCTGTGTCGCCGCCTTGGCAGTCTGCCTCCGGTTGATGCACCCAGGTCACGGAATGAATGCGGCCCAGAGTCTGGGTAGCCCGATGGACGCCGACGCGGAGCCGGTGACATTCAACCGCCATGTCGCCCCCATTCTTTTCAACCATTGTGCGGAGTGCCATCGTCCGGGCGAAGTCGCTCCGTTTTCACTCCTCACCTATGCCGAGGTAAAAAAGAGGGCGAAGTCTATTCAGGAAGTCGTTTCTGAACATCTCATGCCACCTTGGAAAAGCGTGGCCGGGCAAGGGAGCTTCGTTGGCGAGCGGCGGTTGACCGAAAGCCAAATAAGCACCATCACATGCTGGGTCGCGCAAGGAATGGTAGAAGGTCGCGCTGAAGACCTGCCAACTGGTCCAACCTTTGTGGAGGGGTGGACACTCGGCCAACCGGACATCGTGTTGACCATGCCCGAACCGTATCTACTTCCGTCCGAAGGGGGCGATATCTTTCGGAATTTTGTCTTTGACCTTCACATTCCCAAAGGGAAATACATCAAAGCAGCGGAGTTCAGGCCTTCCAACCGGCGGGTGGTGCATCACGTCCAACTGTGTGTCGACACCACCGGACGAGCCCGTAAGTCCGACGAAGCGGATCCGGCACCGGGATTTAGCGGTTCAGGCAAGCCCCCGGGCCAACTTTTTCCCGGTAGCCTCGCGACCTGGACACCTGGACGCAATCCGATGCAACTGCCGGACGGTCTTTCGATGCCATGGCCGGATGGGGCTGATTTCGTGGTGCAGCTTCACCTGAGCCCGAGCGGCAAGCCGGAAATCGAGCAATCGAGTATTGGGTTTTATCTAACGGACGAACCGCCCGTCCGTTCGATGGCGGACCTTTTGCTGATCGACATGAAGATTGATGTCCCCCCCGGGGAGCGCTCGTACCGGACGTGGGCCAAGCTCATTTTACCGATCGATGTCGAATTGGTGGGCCTATTTCCCCACATGCATCGAATCGGGAAAGAGTTCAAGATCATCGCCCACCCGCTCCACGGTGAGCCGATTCCCCTGCTATGGATTAGGGATTGGGATTTCAACTGGCAGTTCTACTACCAATTCACGAACCCGATAAAATTGGAGGCCGGAACCCGGGTTGTGATGGAAGCGGTCCACGACAATTCGGCTGAGAATGTTCGTAATCCGAACCATCCACCGAAACGGGTCAAGTGGGGCGAGGAGACGACCGATGAAATGTCCGTTGCTTTCCTCCAGGTCATGCCGGTCCGAGAGGCGGATTTTTCAAGAATCGACATGGAAAGGCATGGGTTTCAATTGGGCATCATTCGGGCTTCGGGGAAAAAGCCGTCCGTGCCGTAGGAGGAGTTCTTCCGATGACAATTAGACAGTAAAGCCGGTAAAGAAACGCTCCCGTCCCCAACGGATGAACCATCCTTCGATTGTATCCGCCAAGCTGTCCCCGTCTTGGCCATGATCCGCCACGGTGTTTAATTCAAGAACATCCCCAAGAGTATTGCCGACAGCAAGGGCGGCGAGAGCCGTGAACTCAAATGGCGAAAGAGAATGTCTGCGGACGACAAAATCGTGGCGGGTCAGTGCGACAAAAGACGTTGCGGCTTCTGGGACAACGACCTCTTCGTCGGAATCCGTGGCGCGGGCTTGAGAAAAAAACTCGTTGATTGGAAATTGATACTTCAGCAAGCGGAGACACGGCGACGGCAGAAGGTGAATCGTCGTCCAATCGTCGGGAGGAACCTCACGAAGGGAACGAAAATCGAAGGGTGGATGCTTCTCGATCCCGGGGCCGTCGAAGACTTCAAATATCTCCCACTCGAATCGGGCCAACTCAATGACAAAATCGGCCCAATCAGGAACGCCGTCGGTATTACGATCAGGCCGTACCTTCGCCAGATAGTCGGGAAAGTGTACTCCAAGTACATTGAGGGTGTAGCGCTGTGGAGGGAAATCCTGAAGGTAATCCAAGACGAAATCGGCAAAACCCGAGTCTCCGACCACACGTCTAACGAGCGGGAACACTTCCCCCAAGCATTCGATGAGCCGGGCGTGGTAGGCGTTGGCATAGACGGCTAATCGCTCGGAGGCACCCAAGCGCGACGATTTCGTGACGATGCGCTCCAAGTCTTCGGCTGCGACCGGGATGATGGCTTCGGAGGCTGCGACCCCTTCCTCTACCCCATCGGGATGGGTGATGACCGATTGAAACCACCGCTGAAGGACCGGCAGGTCCAGGGAGGGAGAATCGTTCAAGCCGTTCGATGGGTTCACAAGACCTCCATTTGTATGGAGTGCAACGGCTGAGGCAGCGCCGGCTTTCTGGGTTGTCCGATTGGAAGCATGAAGCCTGCTTGCCCCCCACTCGAATCCAGGCCCATGAACTGCCTGGCTTTAAGAACTTCGGCATGAACCTCGGAGAACGAAGGAATATTGGCATCCCATTCCAGCAAGGTGGAGGTGCCCCCGGTTAATTGGTGAGCCAATCGGAATAGCTCCCACACTGGGTTGATTACCTGACCGTCATGGGTGTCGATGATATGGGTCCCCAGGTTTGTGTGTCCTGCGAGATGAAACTGAACAACCCGCTCAGCAGGAAGCGATTGAATATAGTTAACCGGATTATACTCGTGGTTGGTCGCGGACACATAGACATTGTTGACGTCCAGAAGGAGACCACAATTGGCGTCGGAGGCCATCCTTCCGATGAATTCCCATTCCGGCATGGAGTCTCCGGTGAAGCCGACATAGGTACTGGGGTTCTCCAGCACAATTCTACGGCCCATAATATCCTGAACCATTTTGATTCGCTCTACGACATGCTGCAGGGTCACCTCGGTCAATGGGAGCGGAAGCAGGTCGTGGGTGTTGCGCCCTGCTACTCCGGTCCAGCATACGTGGTCGGAAATCCATGCCGGGCGAACCCATTCGGCCAAGCTTTTCAACCTCCGCAGATAATCCCTGTCAAGCGGGTCCGTGCTTCCGATCGAAAGAGAGACCCCGTGCATGACCACTGGATAACGCGCGACAATCTGCTCGAGGACATGCCGTGGACGCCCTTGGGAGTCCATGTAGTTTTCCGAAATGATTTCGAACCAATCCACTTCGGGCCACTCAGCCAGGATATGGGCGTAATGGCAGGTTCGCAGGCCAATCCCCAATCCCAGATTCGGCAGCCCTAAACGAGGCTGCACCTTGGGAAAAGGGGATTCCATGCCACGGATTCAGCGTTACCGGAAAGGAGGCTCTTTATTGAGCAACCCAACGACGGGTCGAAACACCTTGTCACCTTCACGCCTTCTTGGGCGGAGGTGCGGAGCCAAACGTCTTTTTCTGTTTTGTCATTTGAGCCTCAAAGGTTTTCCGCGCCTTCTTCCAGGTTTTCTCGGTTAAAGGGACTTCGCACGCGCCCAAGCCTTTGCAGGAATTTTCTCCTGGATGGGCACCGCAGCCGCCCTGTCCCTTACAGGCATTTTGCGCATCGCAACCGTGCGTTTGGGCGGTGGCGCAGGTTCCCTGTCCCGCGCAGGCATTGTCCTTGCCCTTGCCTTTACTCTTGCAGGTATTGATACCCCGGCAGATATGCGGGTCGCTGAGGATATTGGCGGGGTCCTCCTTGGCTTTGTCGTCGGCACGGACCGTGAGAGTCGAACCGAGGATAAGGCCGCCGACAGCGGCAGCGGTCAGGCATCCGAAATTGCGTCGAGACACCGGTGCCGACTTGGCCGAGGTATCTGATTCTGCGATTTGATTCGTCATGGACATCTAGGTTCTTGTTATGTCGAACTGCCAAACAAGAATGCGAGCAATCCCAGTTGGCTTTTGCAGAAGAGTTGCTGAAAAACGACCACAAGTAAAAGGCGAAGTGTGGAGAGCCAGTCTTTGTGCGCCTTGCGGTCGGGTAGCAGCGGCGGAGCCGGCCGAAAAGCGGGGATCGATTCGCCGTTTTTACCTGACTGAAGTCGTCCATTGGGATAAAATAATTTCCGAATCTGTAATTGCTATCTTGCCGAAATGTGACGCAAAGCGATCATGTGCAAACCTCGCGATTTGCCCCAACCTTTCAGTCTGAAGCTGCTCACAACGAAAGGTGATTTCAAGGGTGGTGGGAAAACGACGGCTTCCCAGACAGTAGCCGGTGGTTGAGCGCAGCGACACCAGCGTATCGAGGAAGAAGCATGCGCTGCACCCTGGAGGGGTGCCAGAATCCGACGTGCTGAACGTCGACTAACCCACATTTCGCCACGGCGGTTGGGGGATTCCCGGTTGACCGTTTTTTCGCAACTGGAGAGGATTTTCTTTGTAAGCAGTTGAAAATCAGGGTGGCGCGTCAAAAGGTCTGCTCCATGGCCTTGATACAGCGAGGCTTTGGTTGGACCACGCAAAGGCGCAAAGACGCCAAGAAGAATTAGATGAAACGAATTTCGCTTCTTCTTCTTTTGCGTCTTTGCGCCTTCGCGTGCCCCAAGTGCTTCGCGACGGAGGCTATGCAAAAACAGCTTTCCCATAAAAGTTGGTCAGTAGACTACCCGGTTTTTTCGCTTCCTTGAAAGAGGTCAGGTCTGCACCAAACTCATTTTCGCTCCGTCAGACCCGCTTTTGCGGGCTTTCTTGAAGATCTATTCCCGAAAATTGACGAAAATCTCCTCCAGTTGCGAAAGATGGGTTAATGCCGGTGAACTTGAAACGCAGCGTCGAACCAAAGTCCGTTGAGTTCGAACTGCAGGCCGGGTGATTCCAACCCGTTCTGGCCGGTAAATCCTCCCCGGAACCAGTGCAATTCGTTGCGCTCTGCCATCGTGGCGTAGAGGTCCTCAAAAAAAGCGGCTTCAAAGGCGATAATTCCGATGCGACCTTTGCGGACGCCGTCCTTTGAAAGGCTTCGAAGTAATCCATCCGCCTCCGAGGGTGAACGCTTCAGACACCATATCTCGGTTTCCGAGCATTTGGTGGCGACCTTGTGTAGTTTGCTGGTGCCGCAATCGCCGCATTCGATCCACAGCTTGGGGCGAAGGTCGTATCCCAATTCAACCAGATCAGGGATGAACGGAATGGATTCATCTGGGACTTCGGTCTCAACCTGAAGCCGTTCCCGGTAGAACAGGATGTAGCCAAGTAATTTCAGGGCGATATGCCGGACGGATTCATTTTGTCCGAGCGCCAACAAAAGCTTGTGGGGCAGCGGACGCAATCGATCGTCGCTGGTAAATTGAAAATTGAACTTTCCGGCCACGGGAAGGGAACTATGGGAGATAGAAGCGGGGCGGAAAGGGAAAAACGAATGGGGAAATTTACAAACCGCTCCCTCCCCAGGGTAGGCCCCCAAGCGGGCCAACCCTGGGCTTTGCTACACAACCCCGTTTGGGGTTGGGGTTAGTAATTGGGGTTCACTCCTAACTAATCGCGATGGTCCGTTTTCTCCGCGAACAAATCCATCCCATCTCGTCATGGCTCAAGAACAGCCAGGCCTCGCCATCCGAGGTTAGGACGTGACAGTCCCAAAGGAATAGTATCGCAAAAGCAGCGAATGAGATGAGGTCCTCCCGCTCATTTGCCCCAAAAACAAATGCCGGAACATCGTCAAGTTGGCGATCCTCCCCATACGAAGCCAGAAACCGTTTGAACATGTGAAGCCGCTCACCGGATGGCCATACTCCCCATTCCGTAATCCAAAGCAAAACTTCGCCACCTTCCGGAAAATCACGAAAAAGATTTTCGAGCAAGGCGACTCGGCGTCCGGCATCTTCGGGAATATCAAAATCACGTCCTTCCACATCGGAAAAACTGGGCTCAGGACGTTGGTGGCCATCCAGAGGAATAAGATTCGCCTGGCACCATGCTTCGGCTTCCGATCGATTCAAGGTTTGCATGGTGGTCTTAAAGCTATTGCTAGAATTGGCCTACCAACAAACTGATTTAGTATCGACCGGGTATCCTGGTTGGTGGCGAACCCAGGGCGGGTTGCCCTGGGTTATCGCATTTCGCCCCTTTTGGGGCTGGGGAACGCCCTATTATTTCGGGATTGGCCAGTAGGCCAGCAGATTGAAGCCGGCCCCGTCCCATTTGCCTGAGAAGACGCTAAGTCCCAGGTACTTGCTCACGCCTTCAAAGGGGGGCAGCAGGCTTAGGTCGACCCATTCGGCGATCTTCTTGCCACCCGACGAATCGCCACCGGAACTCATGAGCTTGTCCAAGCTGCCGCTCTGGCGCAGGACTTCCCACCAGATGCGGGTACCTTCCTTGGCGTCTTGATAACCAAACAGGCCAGTTGCCATGCCGCCGACTTTTTCAGCGGCGGCAACCATGGATGCATTATCCTTGAGCGAATTGCCACCACCGTCGCCGCTGCGCAGGAATTGCTCTAATATGGCCGGGCTGGTGCTGATGGCCAAGTAGCCGTTGCCGGCCGCGAACTCCAGCAATTTGCCATCGTCTCCCCCTTCTTTGCCGGGCATTTTGACCCCGTAAATCTTGTGGCCATTGAATTCGCGTTCCTTGTTACCTTCTCCAGCCGAAGGAAGCAGGGAACCGGCGGCGCGTAGCCCATTGGCCAGTTGGGCAGCGTCGGGCGAACCGATCAAGGTTAAGGAGGGAGCATCTTGAAGCGCCTCCAAAGTCTTGTCTTGTGGGCTTTTCTGGTAGGTGATCAAGTCGTCACCGAGGTTGGCTACGAATGATTTTTGAAAATCGAAGTTTGGGTCTTTGTCCTTCCCTAGAGTGCCGAGATAGAGTTGGAGCATGCCACTGGCTTGCGGGGAGATTTGCTGGACCATGGATTCGAGGTTTTCCCAGGTCCGTTTGCCATCCAAACGCCAGCGACGAAAGGCGACGGCGTCGGCAGGGACAAATGCGGGGGGTGTCGAATCCTTGGCTGCATACTCGAGCATCTTAAACAAGCCAACCCGCTGACCTTCGGGCAGGGACAACGTCAACTGGCTTTGCTCACCATCTGGGGTCATCCAGACGGAAATACCCAACGTTTTCAAACCGTCGAGCCCGGCGGCGGCAATCATCTTCGAGGGCTCAACGCCAAGCGGTGCGGCTCCAGCTCCGGCTTTGGAAGCCAGTTTTCGAAGTTGTTTCACAAAGGCCGATGCGTTGAACCAAGCATAGCCCATCGATTCCTTGAAATGAGTGCTTTGAGCGCTGGCTTGGAAATCGGGCTGTTCACTCAAAGGAGGCACCGCTCCGCCGCTCAAGCGAGCGACCACTTTTTCGAGGGCCGTTGGCGAGTCGCTGATCAGCAGGACCGAATCAACCTGACCGAAGGTCCAATGGTCGGTGTGGTTTGAGTCCTTGGTTTCATCCGATTTCTTATCATCATCATCCTTGTCTTTGTCGGCATCACCGCTCTTTGCATCGGCCTTCGCGGCTTTGTGTTCGACTGTGACGGTGGAGAAATCAATGTCGCGAATTTTTTCGGACTTCACGGGTTTCTTGGCATCGGCCAGCTTTTGCCGGACTTCAGCCAGCCGGGCTTTCAGTTCCGAGCCCTTGTCCTTGGTATCCAGGACCACGACCAAAGCAGGCTCAGTCTTGCTGTCAGCGGCATTCCAGCCGTTTTCCAATATGGCAATGGATACCTGGCCTTGGAGAAGAGCGAGGTAATCTTCAGACTTGATGCCCAATTGTTTTTCCAAGTCGCCAAGGACCTCGTGCTTGAAACCGGCTTGAAACTTGTCCCGGAACGGTTTCATGGACGCATCCGCCCACAGACGCCCAAACGCTTCGCTCTGGAATTGGGTTTGAGCCGAGGCATAATCGGGAATCGTGAGGAGTGCCAGGGTATCTTGTGGAAAGAGCTCGGACGGAGCGGGGACAGCCGCGCGGAGAGCCATGACTCCCAGGGCGAGGCCGAGTAAGAACAGTCGTTTCATGAAGGAAGGTTGGTGTGGGCTGACTAAAAACAAATGGACAGCGATGCGAACAGAAGGTTCAAAAAAGGGCAATTAACTGCAGACCGTCCGAGAGTCAGCGTTCTTCCGCGCTGGCGCTTTTCAGATGACGGGGGGGTTCCAGATACCGGAATGGATTGCTCGGGTTGTCGTTGTCGTAGGCAAAAGCGTCGCGGTGGTCCAGAAACCAACGGACCTGTTCGACGGGGATGGCAAAGGCCAGCCCTTCGCTGAAATTGAGCTTCATATTGGTCACCCCGACCACTTCACCCTTCAGATTAAACAATGGTCCACCTGAATTTCCCGGGTTGATTTGAGTGGTAGTTTGTAAATAGAGCGCTCCCTGAAATTGACGGGTCTTGGTGCTGAGGATTCCTTCGGTGACGGTTCGTTCGAGGCCGAGAGGGCTGCCGATGGCAAATACTTTGTCCCCAACCGACAGGGCATCCGATTCTCCCAGCGACACGCGGAGGAACCTGGGCGCATCCTTGTCGTCGACTTTTAACAGCGCCAAATCTCCAAATTTGTTCATCGCTACGATGCGAACGTCTTTGTAGCTGTGTCTCTCCAATTGGCCGTTATTTTGATGATACACCTCAACGGATATCTTCGTTTCGCCTTCGATGACGTGAAAATTGGTAATCAGGTAGCCGTCTTCGCTCACGAAGAAACCGCTGCCCAGTCCGCTTGGGGTTCGGACCTGAACGACGCCCTGCCCCAACTGGGCCACGAGTTCTTTGACCGAACGATCTGGAGTGCCACCGACGGCAACCGTGTAGATTCCATGGTCTGAAGGCGTAGTGGCTATGAACGACTTAGAGGAATTGGTTGTCGGTGCGGTGCCCGTTGAAGGGGAAATCGTTGAAGGGGCTTGATTCGTTGGCGACTCGGTTGCGACATTGTGGCTGGTGTTTACTACCGCCGCCCTCGGAATGGAAAGGACGGTGTAACCGACATCTACAACGATCGAGTCTTTCTTTTCCGCCAGAATGCGGCCGGTGATGGTGGCATCATCCTTCAGTTGGACGGTGTCAATGGCCCATCCTGAGCAGCTCATCAGGAGAACCGTTGCTAAGGACCCGCGAATCGACCGATGCATGAATAGGAAGCTAGACGAAGAACCCACAGTGGGCAACGGACGATCCCAATAAGGAAGGGGTAGAGGTCCGGACGTGGGCGGGTTTCGAAAATGGGCCGGGCTTTCAGCCCTTGTTCTCTGTGTTCGGTAAACCGGGGCCTATGGCGCAGGCTGGTATGAGGTCGCCCCTTTGGCGATTTGAAAATGGTGCAGTTGGGACCGCCAGACAGGTCTGGGGACCTGCGTTACGGCAGCATCCCACCCGTGGCGCTCCGGGGTCAGGCGAGAGATAACCAGCGGGGGCGGAGTGGTTCGGACCGCCGCCGGCTCGACGGAGTCTTGCCCTACCGATGTTGCTTTGCTTCAGGAGGTTACGTGTGAATCGCGTGGGTCATTGGAATTGGGCGGGGTCCAGTACGGCATGGCGGATTTTTTCCCGTTTCCACGTGTAGGTGACGTGGATCAGGCCGTCTGAAGTCTGGATAACCGCTGGGTAACTTAGTTCAGCCCCCGGTTCGCTCTCGAGGGTAACGGCGGGCGTCCACTCAGCACCGTCTTTTGAAAAAGAGGCAATCAGTGGAGTGCGCTCCTCGGCATTGGGATTGTGGATCAAAACCGCCTTGCCATCTGCCAGGAGTACTGCATCGATCGCGCTATTGGGATTGGGTAAGGTGGTTTTCCGAAGTCCGGACCACGACTTGCCGCCGTCGACACTCCAAGACTCGGTGACTACCTTTTGGCGGGTGCGGCACAGCATTTGGATGCGCTTGTTCGACCAGGGAATCAAGGTGGGCTGGATCGCTCCGTAGTCGATGGCGTAGTTCAGGTCCGGGGTCCGTGTCCAGAACATCTTTCGAGTGCCAATCGCATAGATGGTCTCGAGGTGGATGCGCCAGCCGCTGCTTTCGTCGCTCGACCCGCACAGAAGGGTTCCGTCTGGCATTTCCAACGGTTTATTCCGCACCGGGCCGACCATTGAGCTGGCGATTCGCTTGGACTGCGACCAGGAAATGCCGTTGTCGCGGGAAATTCGATACCGACCCCACCAAGAGGACGGTTTGGGACCGACCTTGTAAAACAGGACCAGCGGCCCGTTCTTGACTTGGAACAGGACTGGATTCCAGCAGGGAAATGGATCATCACCGTCTTCTTCACCTCGGGCCACGACGACCGGGCGAGTCCACCCGGTTGGCTCCAGCCGGGAACTCCAGATGACGACGTCCAATCTTCCTTCCTCCGTTCCGCCAAACCAAGCGGACAGGAGCGATCCGTCGGAAGTTTGGACAATGGTCGATGCGTGATTGGCGGGAGTGGGGAAATTCTCAACGATGAATTCGCGGCGAATGGGAGTCGCCGACGGTAGGCCGTCTGCGATCGCCCCAAACCCAAGGAATAAACCAGCGAGTGCGGTAAAATACCGGTTGTGCAACTTCATGGCGTGTAGATGACGCTGGACGAGACTCATTTTTTCGATGGTTGCTTGGATGGTTGAGTGGTCAGGGGCCAATCGTCGGTCCGGAATGGTGATGCCGGAAGGCCTGCTTGGTTGACCAAATTAACCACGGGATAATCATTCCAGCCATAGCGGACCGCAAGAGGAGTCTTCACTTCGGGGGAACTGACGATCACCCGGGTCCCGTCGATGCGGGCAACGGCGGGGTGAAACTGATGGTCGGCACCAGCGATGGTGAACCCGGTGAGCGGCTGGCCATCCGGTGTCTTCAGTCCACCCCGGGCATGGCCAAAGCGAAGGCGAATATCTCCACCGTGGACTTTGATTTGTTCCACGGCTGGCCCACTAAATTCCACCTTTTCTTTGTAGGCGCGGGCACGGGCGAGCAAGGCGAGGCGTTCTCCTACCGGGGCCTTCTTGGTGGGGTGGATATCATCCTTGTCCCCGAGGTCGGTAATCACGGCGACTCCGACATTGGGAACGGTTTGGGCGACGAAATTCTGAGCTTCGCGTAGCTCGGCCCAATCGGAATTGCCAACCTCCGCGCCGATGGTGGCCAAGTCGCGCTTACGATTCTTGTCCCAAGGAGCCAACTGGACGGCAAAGAACCAAAAATCACCCTGTTCCCAATCACGTCGCCAATTGCGGATCATATCGCCGAACAAACGCCGATATTCCCAGGCGCGTCCTGCATTGGATTCCCCTTGATACCAAAGGGCTCCCTGGATGGCGTAGGGCATCAAGTTGGCCAGCATGCCATTATAGAGTTCGGAAGGTCGCCACGGTTGTCCTGGACGATTTCCTTTGGGGGTTTCTCCTCGTGATTTGGCGGCGGCGGCATCGGCGTCCCACTTGGCGACTGACGTCTTCCATTTTTCAAAGTTCTCGATACCTGGTGTCCAAATGTCCTTGGAATACGCCGGGTCTCCTCTCAAGGCCGATTCGCTCATCCAGACTTCCGCCGGGGACCCGCCCCAACTGGAATGAATGACTCCGACCGGAACCTTGGCGTTGTGAAAGGAACGTTCAAGATCGCGGCCGAAGTAATAACCGACGGCCGAAAAGCCGGGAACGGTTTCCGGACCTGCCAGCACCCATTTCTGTGGAGCATAATCCAAATCGAGTTTCACATCAGGGGAACGGCGCTTAGACACCTGAAACAGGCGCAATTGGCTATTGGCGCTGGTAGCCATGACATTGGTGGATTGGAAGCTGCGGCTGAGCGGCCATTCCATATTGGACTGCCCCGAACAGAGCCAAACTTCGCCGACCACGACATCGTGGAGGACGACGCCATTGGTCGGTCCGGTAATCTTGAGGTCGCGACCATCGATGGATGCTGGCATCGGGTTCAAGCGGACCATCCAGCGTCCGTTGTGAGCAGTTGCGGACGACTTTTGATCCGCAAATTCGACGGTTACCGATTCCCCTTCTGCTCCTGTACCCCAAACCGGCACGGGTTTGGACTGTTGCAACACGGTGTGGTCCGAAAACAAGGGATGAACCCGCACTTCGGCCACTGCGAGCGAACTTGAGCCGGTACACAATCCAACGAGCATCGTCGCATTGGTGCAAACAGATGCCATGCGTTTCCAGGGGATATCCATTGGCTGATGAAAGCGAACCCAGGCCTATTCGGTCAAGCGAGCGTGGGGCATCTTGTGGAAAGCCGATTGAAAAAGCAGACGTTTCGAGCATTTCCATTTGAACCGATGCTTGCTCCCCAGCCCACAAACCGGAAATCTCCAGAAGGATGCGGCTAGAAATCTGCCACCGGACTCTTTATCGTTATGCGCAGCCGGTCAAGGAAAGCTCCAACGACCTGCGGCTCAAGCCCGTGAGCAATGAGCATCAAACAGTCGAGTGGCATGAATTAACGGTTCAACCGACAGCACAGTTGCGCACCTATGAAGACTTCTACGCGAACATGGTCCATCATTTTGAAGTCAATGCCCCCCATTCCGAATTGATGATTGAAAGTCGATGCCGGGTGGCCACCAACCGGCGCAATTATCTCGACTTATGGGCGACACCTGTCCCCCTGAGTCGACGCGCGGAGTGCGTGCGAATGGAACGTTGCTTTGATTACCTGCAAGAGAGTACCTACGTCCCCCATTCCCCGGAGCTCTGGCGACTGGCGGTCGACACCACCTTTGGTCAGGCGGATATGTGGCAGGCGGCCCAAGCACTGAATCGCTTTGTCCACTCGCACCTAGCCTACACGCCATCGGCGACCACGGCCTTAACTTCAGCGACGGATGCTTTGGAACGCCGGGTTGGAGTTTGCCAGGATTTCGCCCACGTCTTGATTGGACTTTGCCGGTCCATCCAATTACCCGCGCTTTATGTGAGCGGCTATTTTTACACTCCAGGAGCGCAAGCCAGTCATGCCTGGGTGGAGGTCTACCTGCCGGAGATCGGCTGGCGTGCGCTGGATCCCACCCACGCGGACCAGCCGGACGAGCGATACGTCAAGATTGCGGTCGGACGGGACTACGGGGACGTTGCGCCTACCCGCGGACATTACAAGGGAACCGTCCAGCGAACAATCCAAGTGGATGTCGACATCCGTGAGGCCACTGGAACAAAGCAGAGCTAGGTCCCACGATGAGTCGATATCTTAACGTTGCTGCCTACCGATTTGCGGTCTTAACCGATTTGCGGGACCTTCGAAGTCAATTGCTGGAAGCCTGCCGCGACTGGGGTCTTCGGGGAACGATTTTGATTAGCCCCGAGGGGATCAACCTCTTTGTCGCCGGCCCAGAAGAGAGGGTGCATAGGCTGTTGGGGCGGCTTCGAAAAATCGGAGGACTGGAGGCCTTGGAGCCCAAGTTCAGTTGGAGCGATCATCAGCCGTTTCGCCGGATGCTCGTGCGGATTAAAAGAGAGATTATCGCCTTTGGGGTGGAAGGCATCAACCCGGCGGTCCATACCGCTCCCCGGCTGGCGGCCAAAACCCTGAAGCAATGGCTCGATGAGGGTCGACCGCTGGTGCTGCTGGATACTCGCAACGATTACGAGATCAAGCTGGGAACCTTCGAAGGGGCGGTCCCGGCGGGCATTGACCATTTCCGTGACTTTCCCGATGCCATCCGTCGGCTTCCGGGGGATTGGAAAGGGCGACCGATTGTTACATTCTGCACCGGTGGGATTCGCTGTGAAAAGGCGTCGCCATTGATGGAGCGCGAGGGATTCCAGGAGGTATACCAATTGGAGGGCGGCATCCTGAAGTATTTTGAAGAATGTGGTTCTGCTCACTACCAGGGGGAATGTTTTGTTTTTGACCAGCGGGTCGGGGTCGACCCAGCACTAGGTGAAACCGATTCGGTGGTTTGCCATGCGTGTCAAACGCCCTTGTCATCCGAAGAACAGCAAGACCCGCGGTACGAACCGCCCCACACCTGTCCCTATTGCCATAAGACACCGACGGAGAAACGGGCCGCGACCATTCGGATACGCGAGGAGTTGCTCAACGAAATCATCGAGCCATTGCCGGGCTCACGTCCTTATGAAAATCGGCGGCGTTTGAAAATTCCGGGCAAGTACGATCGATTGACCTTGGGCGAATTTACCCAACGAGCATTGCCCCATCTACCGGAAGAGTATTGGAGAACCGCCTGTGAAAGTGGGCGGATGATTGGTCCCGAGGGGTTGCCCATGACCCTAGACCACCGGGTGCGGGCGGGGGAACAGTACGTGCATGTTTTGCCCGGGACCATAGAACCAGCGGTCAATGCCCATATTCGGATTCTGCACGAAGACGAAGCATTGGTGGTAATCGACAAACCGGCGCCGCTGCCCATCCATCCGGCCGGTCGATTCAACCGAAATACGCTTCAGTATTTGCTGGAGGTCTTATATGCCCCACAAAAGCCGCATGCGGCTCATCGACTGGATGCCAATACAACCGGGGTGGTAGTCTGCACGCGGACGCGGCACTTTGCCCGACAGGTGCAGCCGCAGTTTGAGGCCGGAGAAGTCGAAAAGGTTTATCTCGCCCTGGTGCATGGCCAACCGGTCGAGGACCAGCTTACCTGCCAGGCTCCGATCAGTGCTGGTCCGGGAGAATTGGGATCTCGTCGGATCGATTTGGAGGATGGATTGCCGTCCGAGACGCGCTTTCAAGTTCTGCAACGATACGCAAACGGCACCACGTTGCTTGAAGTCCGACCGTTGACTGGGCGCACCAACCAAATCCGAGTGCATCTCTGGCATCTGGGTTTGGCGATTGTTGGAGACCCGGCTTATCTTCGGACGGGTCAGTTGGGTGACAGCATGACCCTTGCGAAAGGGGAGCCACCGCTTTGCCTGCATGCATGGAAATTGTCGTTTAGGCATCCGTTGACGAACGAGCGGGTTCGTTTTGAGGCAAGCCCGCCGGAATGGGCTTCGCGGATTTGGCCATCGACGGGCGGTTGATCACCCTGAATTTGCACAGCCTAAATTTATTCCGAAGTCTCGAGCTTTCGCATCTGGTCTCGAACGGCGGCTGCCTTCTCGTAGTCTTCGAGGCGTATGGCTTCGTCGAGCGCTTTTTGCAGACGCTCCAGTTGGGTCATGGGGCGTTTGCTGCGGACATCTTCCAACCATTGTTGCAACGAATGGACTTCGCCGCTCTGTTCGAGAAGGTCCTCGCGACCGTGACCACGGTAGAACTCTTCCAGGGACTCGATGCCCGCCTCGATGGCCTTGATTGCAGCTTCGTGTTTTCGGCGACGGACCAAATGAGTTCCGCGAGCCCGTGCACGCATCATGAGCAACTGGGGAGTAAACTGGAGTAACGCCCAAGCCAAATCGTCATTGGCGGCGTAACGGGCGACGAATTCAAAAACATCCAAATTCCGGTCGCAGTCCGCCTCGACAGCGGCGTAGTCCTTGAGCTGAAAAAAACAGATGTAGCGGTGATGGAACTGAATGGCCTCCTGCTGAAGCTTGCTGATGGCATCGCCATCCAGTCGAAAACCGACTTCGGAACCATCATTCTTCCGTCGAAAATCCGACAGGCGCCCTCGGTAGACCTCGTACCACGATTCGGAACCCATGGGACGTTTGCCATCCGGGCGTCCTTCGGCATTCATCTGCAAAATGCCGAGGTCGACTCGCAGTTGGAGCTTCTCTTCGCCGTCTTGACCTTTAAAGCGTCGTGCGGACACCTGCCCCGGCTGGTAATCCCAGCTGCTCAGGAGGTCGGAAATGTCGAAGCTCATGCTGGCGAAGATGCGAGGAGCTTTGGGCAGTGTCAACGGACAGAGCTATCTCGATCGCCGTCGATTTCGAGAGATGCGGTACTTTCGGGGCAATTTTCGTCCGATTCAGGCGGAGCGTTGTCTGGAAAAGTCGGCTCCGGCTGACTATCGCCGCCATTAGCTGGGCTAATGAGCACGACGAATTCGCCTTTCCTCGGACGTCGCTTCCATTCAGCGGCCAATTCCAACGGAGTTCCGTGAAGCCATTCCTCAAATTTCTTGGTTAGTTCCCGGGCCAGCACGACCTGTCGGGTGGGAAAAGCCACCGCCAGTTCAGCGATCAATCGCTCGATCCGAAAAGGGGACTCGTAAAGGACCAAGGTGCCCGGCAAAGCGCTCAACTTGGCCAACCGATTGGCCCGTTGCCCGGACTTGTGGGGTAGAAAACCGGCAAAATGGAATTCATCGGTCGGAAGTCCGCTGGCAGTTAGAGCGGCTACGAAGGCGCAGGGACCGGGAATAGCTTCCACCGTGCATCCGGCAGCACGAACTGCCTGGACAACCCGGGTGCCGGGGTCGCTGATGCCCGGCGAGCCGGCGTCGGTGACCAAGGCAATGATTTCACCTGCTTTGAGGCGTCCGACAAACTCGGTTGATCGTTTTGCCTCGTTGAACTTGAAATAGCTCACCATCGGGCGGGTGATGCCAAAATGCCGGAGCAAGTTGCCGGTGTGCCGGGTGTCTTCGGCGGCGACCAGGTCGCACTCGCGAAGAACACGCAGGGCCCGGAGGGTGATATCCTCCATATTCCCGATCGGCGTGGCGACCAGGTAGAGGGTGCCCTTTTTTAGTGGTGGTAATGGGGTGGTGGGATCGGTCGACATGAGTGATGGCTTTTCCGAATTCGTTGGAAGCCCAATGGGGGAATGGACTTTCCCAAGCCGTAGCCCGGCACAGGACAACCAATCGTTTCAATCAATCGGGGTCTTCCGTTAGTTCGATGTTGAGCCTCTCGAGTTCGTCAAAAAACACCTTCAAACTTGGATTTCGCTGGGCCATTTCTCGAAAAACGCCTTTTTGTTTTAAATGGCGGGACGCCTCCAAGTAATGACCGGCCTTTTTCCCATCTGCCGGGAGTGGAGGCTCATTCTTTTTTGCCAGGGCTCGATTGACGGCATCCAAGCATCCCGTGATTTTGGACGCCTTCCGGACATCGGTAACCCAGAGAGGCAAGAGCCAACACTCCATCGCATGAACGCAGATGGCGAAGACGAATCGAGCGCCGTATTTGGCAAAATCAGCTTCGCCCATCTCTTGCCTCAAGCGATCTCGGACTCCAACAACCAGCTCTTTGGGCGATCGGACCCGGTTACCTTCTCGATGCGCGACCCCAAAATTCGGATGCTCACTCAAATCTGTATCGATTTGGACGAGGATGTATTTGTTGTACGAAAGGGCGTCGCGATGCTTTCCCTCTTTTAGGTAGCGAAAGACATTTTCCCAGGTTCCAAACTTCCTCCATTCTGGATCGCCCTCCATGGTTGCGTCCATTGATGGCTGTTTCTGGCTGATGCGAGGGTCACGGCCTTTCCCCTTAAAATAGCCGAGCAAGATATTCTTGAGGACCGCGTAGTCGGTCACACCGTCGCTGACAATGGCGAAATCGTTGGAGTACTCGCTCATATTCCATCAGAAGTTCTCAGGAAGCCCTCCAATCAATCCATTCAAGAAGGCAATCGAAAGTTTCATCGGTGAGGTTCCCGGTTCGAGCTTGGGCGGCTTGACTCGGTT
The DNA here is from genome assembly GCA_903835555.1 of uncultured Verrucomicrobiota bacterium. Lineage (GTDB taxonomy): Bacteria > Verrucomicrobiota > Verrucomicrobiia > Limisphaerales > UBA9464 > CAILNN01. The sequence continues at coordinate 112 of CAILNN010000204.1, read as the reverse complement.
GACGCCCGTTCGTCCGTCAGTATCCCTTTGGACGGTGTACAACCGTTGGTCGTCATCGTGGAGGTCCAATCCGTCTAGAATCGCCGGGTTATGGGTCGTACAGATGACCTGT
>CAILNN010000203.1 GCA_903835555.1 uncultured Verrucomicrobiota bacterium | reverse complement strand
TAGCCCGACTTAGCGGATTCAACCTCAAAAGCTGCGATTTTCACCGCGTAAGTAATTGGAAATCAGGGGGGCAAATCTTCAAAAGTGTTGTAGTGCAGACTCACCCCCTTCCCGGGAGCGTGAAAACGGTGTCAGACTCCCGGGAATATGTTTTTGCGCGCATCAAATCGCAAGAAGGACGGTAAGACCCATACCTACTGGAGCATCGTCGAGAACAAGCGCCTGGCGGACGACCGGGTTGTTCAGCGCCATGTTCTTTACCTCGGGGAGATCAACAGCTCTCAACAGGAGGCGTGGCGAAAGACCATCGAGGTATTTTCTGACGGTCAACCACGGCCACAAACCGTTGCGTTATTTCCTGAAGATCGCGCTCCCGAGGTGGCCGACGAGTCGATTGTCCGCATCCGCCTGGATCAATTGCAGTTGCGACGTCCCCGTCAATTTGGAGCCTGCTGGCTGGCGAGTTTTCTATATTACGAATTGCGCCTGGACTGGTTCTGGTCAGAGCGTTTGCCGGCCAGTCGCAAGGGCACTCGATGGGACCTGGTCTTGCAGACCTTGGTGGTCTACCGGCTTCTGGCTCCTGGGAGTGAGTGGTTCCTGCATCGAGCTTGGTTCGAGTCCAGTGCCATGGCAGATTTGTTGGAAGAAGATTTTGGTCTGGTGGAGATACACAAGCTCTACGAATGCCTGGACCTGCTCACCTGCCACAAGTCAGAGCTTTTGCTTCATCTGAAGCAACGTTGGGTTGATCTCTACAACGCCCAGTTTGAGGTGCTTCTCTACGACCTGACGAGCACCTACTTTGAGAGCAATCCACCGTTTGGAGACGACCAACCCCTGCGTCAGTTTGGCTATAGCCGAGACAAACGGCCGGACTGTGTGCAGGTGGTTCTGGCTTTGGTCGTTACCCCTGAAGGCTTTCCAGTGGCGTACGAACTGCTCAACGGAAACACGTCCGACAAAACGACCTTGCCCGACTTCCTGGCCCGAATCGAGGAACTCTATGGCAAGGCTCAACGGATTTGGGTTATGGACCGGGGAATACCGACCGAGGAGGTCTTGGAGTTCATGCGCCAAAGGAACATCGCCTATCTGGTTGGAACACCGCGTGCGCGGCTCAACGCCTTGGAGAAGAGTTTTCTGGAGCTGGAGTGGGAACAGGTGCGACCAGCCGTCGAAGTCAAACTCTTGGAACAAGATGCTGAGGTTTACGTGCTGGCCTGCAGCCACGACCGCCGACAGAAAGAGCGGGCGATGCGACGACGCAAGCTCAAAGGCCTGCTCAAACGCCTGAAAGCTTTGTCGGCCATGAAGCTCTCGCGCGACGAGTTGCTGATTAAAATCGGAGCGGCAGAACAGGATGCCGGTCGGGCTGCCCGTCGGCTGGTTGAGATTGATCTGCCCAGTGGGGAAAACCCGTTCGGTTATCGAATTAATCGCGAAGCTCTCCGGATTGCCCGCCGCCGCGAAGGTCAATACCTACTACGCACCAACCAGCTCACAGCCGATCCCAAGGCGATCTGGGAACAATACCTTCAGTTGGTCCGAGTCGAGGAAGCCTTCCGCGACCTCAAAGGCGACCTGGCTATTCGTCCCATCTACCACAAACTCGACTCCCGCATCGAAGCTCACATCTTTGTGGCCTTTCTTGCCTACTGTCTACACGCCCATCTCCATCGGCGCTTGCGAGATTTGGCCCCGGGGCTTACGCCCCGCTCCGTCTTCGAGAAACTCGCCACCATCGCCATGGTCGATGTCCACCTTCCCACCACCGACGGGCGTGAGGTCGTCCTCACACGCTTCACTCAACCGGAAAATGACGTGGCGATGATCCTCCAGCGCCTACGCTTGGCTCTTCCAGACCAACCGCCCCCTCGCATCACCGCCGCTCAGGTCAATGACCCCTCTGTAGTGCAGACCTAGCTCTTGCTTTTCTTGCAAATCAACCACTTCCAAAATACAAGTGACCTGGCCTCTTATCTAATACATATGACCTGGCCCTTGATACAGCGGGTTGTCGGAAGGCCTGCCGACTGGAAAGGTCGGCGATACAGAATCGTCCCACCCGTTGCGCTCGGGCCGGGCTAGGGATAACTTACCGGGGGCGGCGTAGTTCGGACCGCCGACGGCTCGACGGAGTCTCGCCCTACCGATGTTGCTTTTCTGCAACGGGTTACGTGTGAATTTTAGAGGTAGGAGAAAAAGCTGTTATTTGGAAGACTGGAAAGTCTGCGCTACGGCGAGTGTGGTCAGGAGACCTGAGGCTTATCCCGCAAGGGTGACCTAGGAATCCACAAACCTTCCGGGTTTGCCAGAAGCAACCTTCCTTTAGTGGACCAAGATGGGTTTCAGAATGGCACGAATCATTGTTCGTTCTTCGGGTTCGAGGTAGGCGTAACGTGGTTCGCTACCGGGTTCACGGAGGATATGGTCGAGGCGTTTCAAAACCGTGGCCCGTAAATGGGGCTGGATAGAGTCAAAGACGGGCGTACTGATGACGTAGCTGCAGCGCCAGCGAAAAAGGCGGCTTTTGAGGTCCAGGGAGCGTAAGGACACTCTAGGGTCGGCTTGATCGGTTGGTCCTCGCATCAAAAAGGCGTCAGCGAAGGTTTTCCCTCCCTGGATGCCGCCACTTGGAAATTGGGCTGCGTCCTTGAACAAGAGGGCGTCGAGAATGCGTTCAGCGGAATGCTCGAAGGCGTGGATCACGCTTTCATAGACGGGCTTGTCGGTGATCGTTTCTTTGAACGACCGCTGAAGCCCTTCCTGGTAGTGCATCATCCAACGGCAGTGCTGGTCTGCTTGGGTCAGCGCATTGTGAACAGTCAATTGATGCTCAAAGACCATAAGGGCGACGATGTCGCTCGATGCGGAAAGATAACCGGAGGAATCAAAGAAGCTGTCCAAATTGGTTCGGTCGGAGGCTTGATGTAATTGCGCGATGGATGGAAGGGTTTCTCCGGTAATGGTCAAGTTACCTCGATGCCGGACGTTTCCTGCCCTGCCGGTCACGTACCAACCGCCCCAGCGCAGGTCCAGAGGGGTGGTGTCTCCCACCAATTCGGAACCCCATGTCAGGACCGGATATCCCCGGGTATCGGTGTAGACGGAGCGCGCCAAAATGGCCGGGATATCCCGAATAAAGGTCCCTCCATGGCAGCGCAGGCAATCGTCGTTGCGAACAAACCGGACCTTCGGTTCTTTGGGCGGATGCGGGTCAAAACTGTAAAAGACCGGTCCGAGAGTTGGGGACATGACAGCGACTTCCATCAATCCGCCTGGGACCCAACCGACGTAGGCGGTATCTCCAAAGTACAAGGCGCGCGGATGTTCCGGGCGGATCAAGTCGTTTTGAAAGCTGGTTCGCGAAAAGACCAACAACTGGCTTTCTTCTGGTATATCCAAGAGCGCCAACAACTGACGGAGGATGGACCGATCATCGCCTTCCAAACGCAGATCACCGCTGGCCATCCGGCCTTCGATGGCTTGTACACGATCTTTTGGACGGGTGATCGAATAAGATATGGGTTCTCGTTCGAAGGCATCCTCGGCGCGCCCGGCCCATCGGCAATGAAAGACAAAAACGATTCCGACCCTAATCCAGAATGAGCGGCACCGTTTCATCCACTGGCTAGCTCGCAGGACCACCGACCTGAATTCCGTGTTGCAGGCAATAGCTTCCATTGACCACGTACTTTTCCGCCC
>CAILNN010000202.1 GCA_903835555.1 uncultured Verrucomicrobiota bacterium | reverse complement strand
ATCCACTTGCCGGTGCCCTCCAGCATCCCGGTGGGATCTGCGATTTCGGAACCGCGAAAGAATCCGACATTCACATGCGCCTTGAACGCATTGACGTAGGCGAAGCCGGCGTCATCCACACAAGCGGTCGGGTGACCATCATGGATGAGTTCTCGAACGTCGGCTCCGCACCGTCGCATGACGTAAAACCAGCGCTCAGCCAAAGTCCCTAATTCTGTGGATTGGTTTTTTATCCACAGGTCGATGGCCGGGTCTCGAACGACGGAGCCGTTAAATCGCAGGAGCTGAGTCATGGGATGTCCCGAGAATCACTATAAACCGTGGGTGTTCGCATTGCACTCAAACTCCTCGTCGGCGCAAAATACTGGCCGATGAAACCACCTGGCATCTTGCTCCATCCTATTGCGCGCCGTCGATTCCTTCAGGGAATGGGCGTTCTCGGTCTTTTCCCCTTCTCTGGTTCCGCTTCCGCAGCGGAGACCATCGCCAGTCCGACTGCCAAGGTTGAGCCTACTAGGCCGGAAAAATTGAAGATCATTGTCACCGGAGGACATCCAGGGGACCCCGAATACGGCTGTGGCGGAACCATCGCCCGGTATAGTGATGGCGGACACGATGTCTTGATGTTGTACCTGAACCAGGGTGATCCGCAGGAAACGCGCTCCCGTCCGGCGAGTCCCGTTCGGAAGGCGGAGGCACTGAGGGCCGCCGAAATCCTGGGTGCCCGAACCGCCTTTGCCGGTCAAATCGACGCTCATGCGGTGATAGACGCTGAGCATACAGAGGCTTTCCACTCCCAAATCGCTGCGGAGCATCCCGATGTGGTCTTTACCCATTGGCCGATTGACAACCACGCAGACCACAGGGCCATGTCCATACTTGTGTACGACGCCTGGCGGCGGATGGGCAAGTCCTTTGCCCTCTATTATTACGAGGTGTCGAATGGCGAGGATACGGTTCAGTTTTCACCAACCCACTACGTGGACATTGGAAAAACCGAGGAACGCAAACGACAGGCATGCTTCGCGCATACGAGCCAGTCACCGGAGCGCTACTATCGCGTCCAGGAGGCGGTGACCCACCTCCGAGGATTGGACTGCGGTTACCGGCAGGCGGAGTCCTTCATTCACCATATCCAAAGCCCTAGCGGCTGGCTGCCGGGCGGTCGATGAGCAAGCCTGTTGTATGCCACCTTTTCAGCGGGGAGTGGACAACGGGTTGGCATCCTTGCCGAGGGGAACTTGATTGTACCGGTAGGTGTCGAGGTCGCCCGGCTGCATGTTGGCATTGGGATGAATGCTGATTTGCTTGAGGAGTTCCTGGCTGATTCCTTCGGCATCGGAGGGCGTATTCATCACATACGGGCGAATGATGACCACCAGTTCGCTTCGGTTCTTTCCTTTGTCGTCCCGCCGAAATGCCTGGCCCAAGAGTGGAATCCGGCTGATCCAGGGAACCCCCACGGTATTATTGCGGACGGACTCATCGATCAGTCCTCCAACGACCACGGCCTCCCGGTCCTTGGCGACAAAGGTGCCACTCACGGTCCGTGCCTGGACGATATCCAAGGATTGGCTGGTGAATCCGTCACTGGATGGCACTAATACATTGGCCGCCTGCGATTGAATACTGGAGTTATCCTGAACCATGCGAATGGTCACGGTGCGATCGGCATTAATACTCGGAGTGATGAGGAGAGTGGTTCCAACCGGTTGGAATTGGATGCCGGTGCTGGCAGTCCCGGTTACTGTGGTATTGCCGGTGGTGATCACTTGATTTCCGTTGAAGCTTGTATTGAACGGCACGTATTGACCGACAAAGATTTTACTGACTTCTCGATTGGCGGTCAGGAGGACCGGAGTCGCCAGCGCCGTAACCCGGTTCTTGGATTCCAAGAGCTGAAGGCGAGCCGAAAATTTGTCGCTGAAGTATTGGAAGATGAAATTGTCTGATTTAACTCCCGTTCCTCCCGGCAAGTTGCCGGGGCCTGGGGGCGGAGCGACGGTACCCGTAGAAAAGCCGCTGCTGATTTTGCCATTGGCGAAGGTGTAGTCAAACGCTGAGTTAAATCCATCGCCGAGGGCAATGGAGAGGACCTTGACTTCGAGCAGCACCATGGAGGTCGGGACGTCGAGTGAGGTGATGACTTGGCCTATCTCCTCCATGGCGCGTTCGTCGGCGGTACGAACGACGATGCGATTCTGTCGCCGGATAATGGAGATGAAGATATTGACCCTCTTTTCCACGATTCGTGCCGTTTGACTTTGGGGACCGATTCCCGATGGAGGGGAGGCTGCTTCGGATTCGAGGGTTTGGATTTGATCGGCATTGAGACCTTCGACGGTACCGACTTGGGGTAAGGGATTCGCGCGCCTCGCGGATTGAGCCACCGCGAATCTTCCCGCAGTCGTTGACCTTCCAGACGAAACGGATGACTGCGACGACTGTGATGACTGCGAGGATGACTGGGAATTATTCAGGGTGCCGATCAGGGTGTCACTACGAGAATCAACCAGATCAAATCGGTCAAATCGGTGAATCAAATCATCACTGAGTTCGGCGTCATGATCGACAAAATTGATAACCAATCGGTCGCCGAAAAGGTCTTGAAGGGCGTGGGAAATGTCGAAGGTGTTGGGATAGAGCAGGGTAAAGACCTTGGTCTTCTCATCGCGGAAAGCTGTCAAGTCCTGGCGAAACTCGGCTACGGTGAATACGCGGATGACCTCGGAATGGGGTTCTGTGCGGGGCTCTCGACGAAACCACAGGCCGTTGGCGTTGCAGAGGGTTTCGAGTATTTCGATGGCTGGAAGGTTTTTCAAGTAGAGTGCCACGCGCGATTCGGCGGCACGAGTACTTGCGGAAAGGTTCATTCCGGTGGCATCAGCGATGGCTCGCGCGGCCTCATTGAAGGTCACATTGGAAAATTCCGCGGAGGCCACAATCCTCGAGGGGGGCGGATTGGTGTCACCGATTGTCTGCATTTCAACCCGCGCAATTCCCGAGGCAGCGGCATGGCGATTGGGGCGGAGAAGGTTGGCCAGGGTGCCACTGGGGGCGGTGGGGTCGCGCATGGTCCTGGCTGGGGTATTCGTCGCGGAGCCGTCCGCCGCTTGGGTGCAAATCTTGAGACTGCCGGTCCAGAAGAGAAGCAACGCCAGTATCGTGCGGACGATTGGACCGAGGGAATTCTGAGAACGTGGGAGATAAGCGTTCATGGGTGGGCAGCGACCCCGTAAATGGCGAGGAAAAAGGAAATGTAGACGTAACCGACCATGACTCCGAGGACGAGGATGACCAGGGGCTCGATGAGAACGGTGATTTGTTTAATCAAGGTAGCCAATTGGCCTTCATGGAAGCGTGCAACTTCATCCAAGACGTCGGCCAGATTTCCGGACGATTCCCCGACCGCGACCATTCGGGCCAGCAGTGGAGTAAAACCGGGAGTGACGCGGAGTGGGTCAGACAGGTCGGAGCCTTGAAAGACCCGCCCGCGAGCGTTCTCGACAATCCAACGCAGGCGAAGATTGCTGCTCAATTTCTCAATTGTTTGAAGAGACTGCACGACCGTGACTCCGCCGCGGATTTGTACACCCAGTGTACGGGCAAAGAGGGCGGTGCCCCCGACCCGAAACACCTTACCGAGAACTGGAATCCGAAGTATCCAGGTATCAAAATGGATGCGAAGAGGAGGATAGAGATAACTCGCGAGAAGCCCAATGATGACCAAAGCGATCACCGTAAACACCTGAACGCCGTTTTGTTGAACGAAATCGGACAAAGCGATCAAGCGTTCGGTGGAGGGAGGCAGTTTGCGTCCGATCAACCGGAGGAAAACCGTCAGCTTGGGCAAGGCGCTGACCATCATAAAGATGGTGACCCCGATAGCAGCCAGGAAGGTAATGGCGGGGTAACTTAGAGCGGTCACTACCTGCGTGGTGAGAGTGCGGCGGCGTTCGAGCGCGGCAGCCCCTTGGGAAAGAGCATATTCCAAACGACCGGTTGCTTCCCCGACCCGGGTCAACTGCAAGATCAATGGGCTAAAGATTTTGAATGCAGCCATGGCATCGGATAAGGACATCCCCGATTCCAATCGTTGCCCGACCCGTATCAGGATGCCCCTCATCCGGGGTGGTCCCGCGTTGTCAGCAGCGGTCGCAACGGCGTTCACCAGGGTGACACCGCTTCGAAGCATGACCGCCATTTGCTGGAGAGCGACTTCGACGTCCAGAGAGCGAATGGGCCACCAGAATCGGGGGTCCCAAGGGGAACCGCCCATCCACCTGGATTCGGTTGCGGGGTTCACGGATAAGACCAACCAATCGCGACTTCGTAGGGCGCTGACCAATTCCCGGGCTGAGGCGGCCGGGAGGGAACCAGACCGTGGCTGTCCATGGCGATCACGCGCAGTATAAGTAAACTGGGGCATATCAGTTATGAAGCGCGATGACAGCCTGGACATCGCCCCAGCAGGTTTCCCCCTGTATCAGTTTGGAGAGCGCATCGTCGCGGAGAAAGGGCATGGACTGACGCTTCATCGTCCTGTTTAACTCCTCTTCGCTTCCGGCACGGGTGATCACGTCCCCGGCCTCTTCATCAATGGGAAGTAATTCAAACAAAGCCAGACGTCCGAGAAAACCCCGCCCGCCGCAGTAGAGGCAACCGCCGGGCTCGTAAATGGTGATGCCCTCCGCTTCAGGATGGCCCAAGCCCGCAGATTCGCGTCCGGTTAATTTCCGCGCTCGGCGGCAGCGGGGACAAAGCCGACGAACAAGGCGTTGAGCGACGGAAAGGCGAAGGGTAGAGGCTATCAAGTACCGCTCCACTCCCATATCAGCGAGGCGAGTCACGGTTCCGGCGGCGGACGAAGTGTGCAGTGTGCTTAGAACCAAGTGACCTGTTAAGGACGCCTTTACGGCTGTTCCGGCGGTTTCTCCGTCCCGAACTTCCCCAATCATGACGACATCGGGGTCATGACGAAGCGCACTGCGCAATGCCTTGGTAAACGAAGTCTTGTCGGCGGAATCGACGGCGACCTGGGCGACTCCGGCAATGGAATACTCGATTGGGTCTTCGATGGTAATGACATGAAGGACCTCGCGTTCCAGCATGTGGCGGACGCCAGCGTAGAGGGTGGTGGATTTTCCGGAACCCGTCGGGCCGGTGAGCAGAATCATACCCTCTGGTTGGCCCAAAGCGGTCTCAAAACAGGCCAATTGATTAGCACTCATGCCCAATCGGGTGAGGGTCAAGGCACCAGTCTGGAGGCCCAAGAGACGGAGGGTCATGCGCTCGCCCCATTGGGTGGGGAGGGTGGCCGCGCGAATGTCAATGGAGCGTCCGATGGATTGAACGGGACGCCGAAATCCTCCGTCTTGCGGTGCACGCTTTTCGGCGATATCCATTTCCGCCATCACTTTGAAGCGATTGAGCAGGGGCTGAAAAAGTTCCCGGGGCAGTCGGTGGACGTCTTCCAGGGCACCGTCCACGCGGAAGCGGATGCGGAGTCCGTCGGCATCGGGGTCGAGATGAATGTCCGAGGCCTCGCGAAGTTGCGCCGCAGTAAGCAGTTCCTCGCTTAATTCCGCGATGTCAACGCCTTCGTGAGTGCCGGACACTTGACGGGTCGATACCGCACGCCCGGCTGCGGACGTCTGCCCCGCCCGGGACAAAGCGCGACCGATTCGCGTCTCCCGTGGTCCAGACCTGGAACCGACGTACACCCGGCGCACGGCGCGGCGAAGGCTTTCGCGTTCGGCGAGAACGGGAATGAGCTTTTCGGTAAAGCCACGTTGTACGGCGGCCAGACCGGTGGCATCCGACAGGTTCGCGCAGGCGACAAACACCCTGTGTTGCCAAATTGCAAACGGCAGTAACTCCCGGCGGATCGCCAAGGATGCTGGAATGCGCAATGCGACTACGGCATTAATGCGAACGGCATCCATTTCCAGCGGTAGCGCTGGAATGGAGTTTTCCATCAACGGCTCCATGTTCTCAGAGGCTACAGACGGGCGAGACCTCGAAAGGGAATGGCGCGACGTGCGATAGGACGGCAAGTCAGCCAGAAGCCCTCGCGAGTTGTCACGGTGGATGGGAGATGACGTCACATCCATAGAACAAGGCTCCAGGCATCATTCATTTCGCTGGCTTTGGAATCGTTGGCAACGCCTGGGATCGAATCCCACGGTCTGTCGTTGCCGGGGGAAGCTCCAACCGGGATGCCCAACCCGTCGGAGCGGTCAGTCCAGGACAGACTGAGCACGATAACCAAGTGATCTGAGGCTGCCAACTCGCGCATAGCAGAAAGAACATCCAGGTAGCCACCTGACAACTTTGCCCGCCAGAAGCCGGGTGATTGAGCTCCGCGTGTTGTTTTAAAATAGTCATTGAGCGGTCTGAGAGAAGGATAAAGAGCGGAAGGTTCGATCTGCGTTGGAACCAGTTCGAGTAGGGCCACCTGATTGCGATCGAACATGTCCGCGAGCCAATCGGCTGCGGCACGGCGGGACGCATCGGATGCATGGGCACCCAAGCTCGCCCAGAGCCGCGTATATTGAGCGGTTTCATCGGCTTCAAGCGCGACCGCAAGCCGATTGGTCGCGTCTCGTGCGGTCCTGGTTTCGGTCATTCGACCCGTCGTGGGAAGGGTTTCGTGAATTCGTTGAACTTTATTGGCGAGAGCCGACAACCTTAGACCACGATTCCATCCGGAGATGAGAAGATAGACGACGATGATGGAGCAGGCTGGTACAGCGAGTGCCCATGGTCGAACCGGAGGTGGTATTTTCATGAACACCCCTGAGGCCTTACTGTGGAGGTGTTGCCACCTGTTTGGCGGGAGGTTGACGAGGAACCGCCGAAACGATCGAACGACGGGCGGCGGCCAAGGCAACGGGAGTGACGGGAGCAGGCGACCGGAGGGTGAGCGTGATCTGCCATGGCCCCCCGTTCGCATCCAAGCCAAGACCATGTCGAGAAGGTGGCTCCAAACGTGTTCGAGGGCCACCTATGTTAGCGATTAGCCGATCGCTGAATGCCCCCATTTCCGGACGCAGGGAAATAAAGCTGATTTGCGTCGAGTCCCACGACTGATGGATCGAAACGAGAACCGCGTCATCTGATGCGGACTCGGCGATGGTGGCGAGGAACCGGGCTGGAAGTCCACGGGCTCCGTCTGCTGACGTAATCCACTCCCATTCTGCCGCCAATTGTTTGGCGTCCGCCAATCGCTGGAAAGCGGCGTCGCATCGCTGGCTGGCAGTTTTCAAGTCAATTTGAAGAGCGTTGTACTCATTGATCGTCTGATTATAATCCACCTCCAATTTTTTAAATGCGTTCTCCCGGTATCCGAGCCACTGGTCGTGGGAGAGGCATGCGAGCCCCGCGAAGACCGCCAGCCCCACGGCCAGCCGGACCTCTTCGTCTGAACCAATCCAAGGAATCACTGCCTGCAAAAGCGGGATTGGATTCGACCTGGCGGCGGGGTATTCGGCCCCCGAAGACTTCCCCACAGGAACAGCGCGGTCTCGGGACGGTTTGGGCTGCGACGCCATCACACGAGCCGCTCGTAGCAGCCATGCTCGCAATTGCGCGTCATCATTCAGATTTTGGGTCGATGGCATCCCGATCGGTGCCTCAGAATCCCAACCGATGACGAACTCGGGTTTACTCGACGAGTCTGTCCCCAAGAAGTCATCCACTTCACTCTGCCAATCGGCCCCCCCGGGGATGGCGGTGAAGAACTCGCGGCGTATTAAACCATCGCCTCCCACGGCGGCACAGAAAACGGACTCATCCCACAATTCTATCCGGTTTGGAGGGTAGGCTCCGATCCCACCTCCCCAAAAGTCAATTCCAGCCGGATGGGCGATGCCCGCCAAGTAACAACCCCGAGACCGGCAATTGGCTTCGATCGCCTGAAATTGGGATAAGGCGATTTGGGTAATCCAGTACTGGCGTTCACCGCTTGCGGTGCCGTCGACAACGAATGAAAGAGAAGAATCAAAGGGGCTGAAGCCGGAAAGCGCCTCCGCTTCAAATGCGAGCGCCTGTTCCAATTCCACCCGAGTCAGGGTAGACGCCTTGATGGCGGAAAGGGTCTGCATTCCCGACCAAACCAGGGTCGTGATCAGGAAGACCTGTCGCCGGGATCGCGGACCCATGGCCAACGCGGCGTCGGCCAGCAATCTGAGTGGTTCCCCTTCCGGGGCTTCGGCCTGCCAAATTCCGGTCAGATCGTTCGCGGACGGGGAAAAATCCGCCCGCAATATCCGACGCGGCAATACGAGCAACACGGTCACCGGCAACGTGCGAGCAATGCCAAACCGTTGGAGTATGGACCTTATGGAACTCACGGGATAGGACATCTCAGAGTAGCGTGGTCAAGGCCGATCGACGATAATATCCTTCAGATTCATACCCGCCTGCAAGAGCAGATAGGTCACCGCCGAACGTCGGGTAACCGCTCCTGGTGCGCCCAAAGCACCCGCCACCAAATAGGCCCGCAAAACGCGTGGACCGTGAGTAAGCGTACCATTAAAAACGTAGGACATTGGATTGGCTTTGAACGGCTGGGAAAAGGTTACTGCCGCGATGCGTCCACTGCCCTCCGGGTCCGGCGCAAACACTTTGACCAAGAGCGTATATGAAGGGCTTGAACTGGGAGAAACGAGATTTCCAGCCGAATCCCGGACACTGACCTGTCCCGCCAATTCCGCCGTGTATTGGGTGGCGGGGATGTCTACCCGGAGAATGCCATCGTAGGGGGAATCTCCCGTCGAGCCGAGCGGCGCGGGACCGGTGGAAACAACTGCCCCAAGGGTGTCCCCGAGTCCGGCAGCGGTCCCATCCGGTCGCAACAATCGGGCCGTATTGGTTGCGAGCGGGAGCGAATTCGCCAGGGGAGTACCCCAACCGTCGCGCAAGAACGATTCTCCTGGCGGAAATTCTAGATAGGGACCGCGCCAGCCACATGGAACGTAGACTTCGGGGTCGACTTCATCTGGGGCGGTGACATTGGAGGAGGTCGCTTCGCGCAGGGCGTAGGGCAGCATCGAGGGCGGACGTTGCCACATTTCGGACGGGGCGATAAATGTGCCCTCCGTATTGGTGACCAACGACAACTGGGGCGGGCGCCCCAGATCGGCGATGAATCCGGTGATGATGCGTTGGCCATCGGGTTGCCGATCATTGGAATCGCCCAACACCGCCGCCCGAATATGGGTCAAGGTACGTTGAGTTGCCTCATACCGACTTTGATCGGTTACCCCGGAAACAGTCCGAGTCACGATGGTGGTAAGGATGGCCAGAATCGAAAGGACCAGCAACAACTCGAGGAGCGTCAGCGCTCCGAGATGTTTGGCGTCCGAAAAATCCGTTGCCTCGTCTTTCCTCATGGCAGGTCTTTGACTTGGAGGAACAGGACGAGATCATCTCCTCTCAAGACGAGGGGTAAATCCGATGGGGTCAATCGGGTTCGCGGAGTCTGGAGGATTCCATCTGGCCCGGCGCTGACCAGACGGGCATTTCGCACCGCATCTCCCTCGGACGCTCCCGCGACTGCGGGGACCTGAAGTACAATTGGGTGCCCCCAACCGTCGAGGGCGATCGGATCGCCCGTGGAACCGTAATCGGTGGTAAACCCGTGCGTGGGATCGATGACGTAGAGGGTGCCACCCCGAGCCAGGTAAGGCCCGTGCCAGCCGAGGCGTGTCCGGGGGTTGTAGGATTCGAGTTGAAGGGGTAAATTGGTGGGGCTTTGGAACAAACTGGCCAGAGTGCGGGGGAAAAAGTTGGGCTGGCCGCCGAGGTCGGGCCAAAGCCCCGGCGACTGCGACGTTCCAAGAAGGGCGTCGCGGAGGGCCACCAACGAAGCGGACGTCACGATTTCCTCAGCCGAGACGAATCTGTCCGAGGTGTAGACCCTTGGAGAACGCAAGGAAAAGGCGGCCACCGACGCGGTCACGGTCAAAACCGCCAATACGACCACCAATTCGAGCAACGAAAAGCCGGATACTTTAGTTGGGACTCTTATCAGGGACGGTTCCGTATCCATTGGAGAGTATCGGTCTACAGAAGCTGATCTATCACTCAACCCCCGTCAGAAACAACACCTACCTGTTTCCGGATTGCAGGCTTGCCAATTTTTCCGCACTGACCATTCCTTGGGAGGTCAAGGCGACGAACCCGACGAAGCTGACCGCCCAATGACTGGGCAACACGGCACCGTCGTATTGGGGAGCGGCGGCGGTGTCCATCGCCGGGTACCGCGAATCCGGACAAAGGCGGAAAATAGCGCAGTACCGTTCATAATAATCCGCTGGGTTCTCAAGCGCACCGGAATCACCCGGATGGATGGGTGGCTGGAGAAGAAAACCGTCTGGACCGATCGCCGTCGTATTTCCGCCCAGACCTAATACGATGAAATCGCAACCGGAGCCAGACGAAATGGGCGTGGTGGCATCGTTGGTATACGATTGGTTCTGGGTGACTACTCCGTGGAAAAGATTGGTGATGACCGAAGCGGGGGCAGAAACGAACGGATAAAGGCCGGACGGATTGCTGAGATTGAAATGGTACGCTTCCTCGGATGTCGTTGAAGAACAGGTTATATTGGGGTAAAGTGGAGAACCGACATTGTTTGAGGCCAACAAGGAGCTGTGGGAGATACCCCTTGTGGCGAGGGCGGCAACCTCATCACTTGGGAGCATGACCACCGACAGACTATTGGCCAGCGGGCCATTGAGACCGCCAGGGACGCGGGAAAAGATAGCCAACGATCCCAAGCCATTCTGCCCTTCCAGAAGTGAATCCCAGCCGGACGGATAATGTTCCGTACAGCAACTCCCTATAACCATCGAACGGTCCAATTCGACAAGAGTCGCAAAGGTGGCCGACCGGCGTGCCCGCAAGAGGAAATGCCCGAAAGTCGCAATCGCCAAGCTTGCTAGCAGGACGACTATCGCTACGACGACAATCAGTTCGATCAGGGTGAAGGCCCTGGTTCCACGGAGAATCTTGCGGAAGGCAAAAGTCACGGTTTTACAGTCATGAATTGAATCGCGACCAGGGCGTATTTTCAAAATGCATCTGCCTATCTGCTCGCCAAAGCCATTTTGAAAACACGCCCTTTCTCGGAAGAAGGTGCCATGCCCGATGACCTTCTTCCACCTATAAAATCAGGGGGCTCGCTAGTGTCGGGATGCAGACGGGATTGGTGGTGAGGCCTGGGAATCGACCGACCGAGGACCAGCAGCATCCGAGGATCACGACGTTGGAGGAGGTTCTGATTTAGGCATTTCCATGTTTGGGTCAATACCAGCGGCGTGGAGTAGAGCCGGGTAGTTCCACACTTGAAGGAAACTAGCCTGTTTGAGTTGATTTTGACGGTTCGGGTTTTCGACGCAGTGGCAAACGAGGATTTTACGGTCATTGGATAGTTTCAGACTCCAGACGGCGAAAGCATCGAAAAGCTTGAGCAGGATTCCTGCCTTCCCCGTTCGCAGGTCGAAGTATTGGATCATACCATCATTGGAACCACATAGGATCAGATTCCGGGTCTGATCGTAATTGGCAGCAGATACAAATGGTGGGAAATCGTCACCCGTTCCTTCGCGATAAGGGGCATCCGCCTCAAATTTGGCATTAGGCATCTGATTTTCAGTACCCAATACCAGTTGCCAGTCAAACACCCTCAGACCGGAGCACGCGACAAAAAGCGAATTACCAGAAGGGGAAAACGAAATATCTGTTATATGGTCCGGTACACCCCGAGTGGTTACCCGAAAAGGCCTGATTCTTTCCTCGATCTCATTTCGGGCAACGGGATTTATCTTTTGCAAATTGTTTGAATCCTGAAAGATCGCCTCGATTTCTATATCGCTGAGAACCAATCGCTTGCGAACTTCGGGTTCAAACAGCCACTCAGACAGCCGTAGCTGAATGATGACCTCTTCCGAGATTCCATTTAATTCCTTCAGCCCCATTTTACGAAGTAAAGTGAGTCGCTTGATCAATTTTCCCCGTACCAAGTCTAGGATGCCGATTTCCTGCTGAAATCGAACCACAGCATAATCGCCCGACGGGTGGACGGCGAAGGATCGCCCGCCGACTATCCCTTCGATCGTCAATGTCACTTTCCTGTCTGCAAGCGAAATAACGTTGAACTCCTGCCGGCGCATCAAATAGAGCCATTGTTCGTCTTGGCCAAAGGCAAACGTCGCGTGGACATCGGGAAGGGGCTTCAAACCGAATGCCTCCGGTGAGTGTGTTACCTCGAATGACACTTCTTTCCTTTTCCAATCCCAGACCAATGTCTTCCAGTCTGGACAAGCAAATTCTCCGACGAGCCAGTGGGATGATGGACTAATGGCGAAAACTCCCGGTTCCTTTCGGTCTTTCAGCAGAATTTCTTCAGGCTGATCATTCCAAGGAGCCTTCAAACGATACAATGCCGGTAGCGATTCGGGAATGATCCGGCTCGATCGAATGTGGTCCCACGCAAAAACAACACCCGCGTCAGTGGAATCGATAGACCAATAGCAACCCCATGGTGGAATGGCTCCTTTGGGTCCAGGCGGCTTGATTTCAGCCAAGAGTATACCCGCTTTCCTGAGCTGCTTCTTTTCCGCGGCCATTGCGGCCTTGGCTGCTCGGCGTGCTTCCTTTTCCGAATTCAAATCCGGTATATGGACGAATTGCTTCCATCCTTGAATGCCCTGGCGCTCTCCTGCCTGGAGGTAGTCGTAACTGCTCAAGGCATTGGAAATACCGAGAAACCCGGCAAACTGTTCCATTCGCTCTTGTTCGAATAAAAAGGCGGGCTCCCCATGAGTTGACAACAATTCCTGAACCTTTGGCAAATCTGCACGAACGAGAAACAGGTCCTGATACCGATCGGGATGGGCAATACCCTTTTCGCGTTCTTCTTCTGTCACCGAACCGAAGTAATCCGGTTTGGAGTGATACTCGTCCACCAGCCTTCCCT
>CAILNN010000201.1 GCA_903835555.1 uncultured Verrucomicrobiota bacterium | reverse complement strand
GCCATAAGTGGGTGAAGTCGTTCCACTTGTCAAAATGTTTCTGCGTTTGGATGCGAAAGACTATCCAGCAATTTGGACGTTGAGCGCAGCGACGTCACCGTTTCATCGCCCCACCGTCTTCTGCACCCCAGCGGGGTGCTAGCAGAAAGCGATCGCCCTTTAGCCTTGAGAATCGAAGGAAGAATGGCTACCAAATCGTTGATATATCCATTATTATCCATCATCACTATTTTGCAGTAAAATATCTTGCCTAGACGGAATTGCGCCCGCGTGCCTCTGCCCCTCCTCGTGATCCAATTCGGAATTCGGACGCGAACTCTTCGCGCCGTCTCCATCAATTTCCACGCGCCACTCGAACCTCCCCCCTCCGAGCCATCGGCCTCGGCCCCACCCATCGGGTGTTCAACCGCTGCTGCAAGGCATCCGACGGAAAGACCGGGCGCTCCTGTCGCCCATACAGCTGATCATCCATTCCTCGCCACGGTAGCGGTTCAACCGTATCCCCGGCGGCGACATGATAGTCCGCATCCTTGTCCCACCCGACCACGCAAAGAAAATAGTCCCGTACCCATCCGGTCGGCGGTGCCGCCAATCCATTGGTCGAAAAATCCAAGGCCAATTCGTCCCCACCGGCGATAATCACCGAAGCTTGATCATTGGTTGCCAATAATTCCCCCACCGGCCCGTAACGCGTCGCCCATCCGGACGGAGTAAACTGATACGGCGGTTTTCGAAGTTGATCATAAATGGGGGTCAACGGTTCCGTCCACGGTAGATCTGCATAGGCGCTGTATCCTCGTCGATGTAGGTCCGCCGTCAGCGGAGTCACAACCTGGCAACGAACCGGTGCGGGGCCGGGGACTGCATTCATTGGAACCTCGGTGCCCTCGGCGATGTTGCCCAATGCCAATTGAGATTTCCCAAACAGGGCAATCCGATCCCAGTGCAATTCAAAGGCGTCGGTCAAACGAAGCCTCTGAGCTCCAGTCGGCAATCGATTGGTCAGCTCCACCACAATCGTTTTGGTCTTGCCTGCCGGCACCCCGACCTGAACATCAACCGGTTGCCACACTCCACCGACCTCCGCTTCCAGCTTGGGAAATGGAAACGGAAATTCCGGATTGTGCGACGCAGCGATATTGGCCATCCCGCCCCCAAATCGAATCCACCCATTGAGAACCAGCGATAGTGGCGAATGGGCTGCCAATGGACCAAAATCAAGGATGACCCCGTGCGGTTCAGCCAGCCCACGATACTGTGGTCCTCTCAAACTCGGCGGGGACACCCGCTTGCCATCCGTCGATCGCAAAACGTCGGTCACATCGCGACCGTCCAAAGTCTCGGCATGTCGAAGCGGAATCTCCCGCGTAAGCCCCACCAACCCATGAGGAACAAACGGGGGAAACGGCAGCATACGACTGGTCGGATGTACCTCGACCGAGGCGGGATGGTCCGCGACCACCAACCGGGCATAGTCGAGATAGAGAATCTCCTTCAATTCCTCCGTCAGCCGGACCCGGTAACGCCCGTCCAACGGGGCAAAGCTTTGGTCATTCCCCAGCCAAACATACTCGGTCGTATCGGCGGCGATGAAACGTCCCGGCATGACAGGCAATCCGGCGGGCGACCCGGCCAGCACGTCGGTCACAAAATGCATGTGGGTGCCGTTACCAACATACAGATACGGGCAAGAGCCACCTGGGATGACCAATTCAAAAACCACAAGCGGCTCCTGCCCGTCGATCGCCACATCCGTGTTATCGAGTTTGGTCTCAAACCACCGCGTCGTTACGGAGTCGAGTTGCTTGCGCTTTCCCACCCCCAAGGTGACCGGCAGGGAATCGACAAATCGCAACGAATGCCAGCCAGCGGCGGATGCCTCTATCTTGACTCCCAGGCCCGACGCGTTGGAGCGATTGCCGAGCAACTGGAGTTTCAGCAACCCATTGGCATTCCCCCCCTCGTTTCGAAGGAAGACCAAGCCCTCTCCAGCCACATCGGCGATGAAGTCCAAATCGCCATCCCGATCAAAATCGGCAATCGCCAGATCATGGACCGCATGGCCTTTCAACCGATCGAGCCCCAGTTCAGACGTCATCTCGTGAAATCCCAGGTGCCCCCGATTACGCCAGACCCGGATGCCTTCCGCTCCCCAAGCCACGATGTCCAGCCAACCGTCATTGTCATAGTCAACGATGCGAATGTGGCTGAGTTGATGGCGCAATGCCGATAGCCGCGTCGGTTCTTTCAGACCGCCAAAATAAAGGTCGATCGATTTTTCCGTCAGCAAGGCGATGTCCGAGCGCAAGTCATTGTTGAAATCCGCGACCGCCAGAGCTCGGGTGACCGGCCACCCCTCTGGTGTTTCTGGGTCCCCAATTCCGGTGCCCCGATGATTCATCAGCAGGGCAGGGGGCTGACCATCGCGGGTCACAATCAAATCGGGTAGATCATCGTTATTCCAATCGTTGACCACCACCGAAGTCAGGTTGGTCAGGGAATGAAGCGCGGGTGAATCATTAGAGCTGACCGCCTCGCGGAACAGACCCGTCCCCAGATTGGTGAAGCTGCGCAACCGGCCTTCAATTCCAATCACTTCCAGTCCAAGCTTTCCTGTGAAATCGAGGTCCGCCAAAACCCCGGTGCGTCCTTTGACCGCTCCCAATCGCGAGGTCCGCGTGGAGTCTACGAACGCGCCATTGGTGGCAAAGCGCAGGGTGGAAATGCCCTCCGTTCCAATCAGAACCGCATCCTCGTACCGATCATTCTGAAGATCACCGATGACGATCTCCCGGATACCAGCGGCGCCGGCGATTGGAACCTCGGGGCCGTAGGCGTGAAACACCCCATTGGAGTTCCACAAGAGCTGTACCCCCGTGGTGGTGGGTATCAGCAGATCATTCCAGCCCCGCCGATTGATATCCATGATTGCCAGGGGACCGTGCCATCCCTTGCCCGCCGGACCAATGGCCTCGGCTGTCGCATCGACAAATTTGACCGCCACACCGTCCCGCCCCGGTTGCTCGAGTGGGAATGGTGCCCGGATTTCCGTGTACAAACAGGTCTCGAAAACTGCCGGATCGTCGCCGAGGCTGGCTTTGACAGCGGTCAGTTTCTGGTGTTCGGCCAGTTCCTTTTCCGCCGCCTCCCGTTGGCCCAATCGAAGCAGTGACTGAGCCAACAAATAATGGGAGGACACCAACTGCGGCGCGGCGGTGTTGGTCTCGAACTGTTGCAATTCCCGAAATTGTTCGACGGCTTCTTCGTGATGTCCCCAACCGGCCAGAGCGCGCCCTAGCTGATACGTGACCGGGTTGATTGTTCGGTCGCCGTTCTTTGCTTCCTGCAACGATTGGACGGCGTTGGAATACTGATTCTGACGAAGCTGGGCGCATCCAAGGATATACCAAGCCGCCGGGTTGGCCGGTTCAAACTGGATCGTTTCCCGGGCATGAACGGCCGCTTGATCCGGCTGATTCAGGTGCAGGAACGCATTGGCCAAATTGAGATGCACGTCTGGATTGGCTGGATTCATCGCCAATGCCGATTGGAACGCAGCCTGCGCTTTGGCTGGATCGCCCTTCTCGTAGTAGGTCTTGCCCGAAGCCATGGCTTGGGCAAAGGCGTTCCCCGCATCGTCATTGGAGCCATGGTCCATGGTCCACCAAGCTCCCCCCAGAATGCCGCCGATCAGGACAGCCACTCCGACAAAATAGATCAGAGCGCCATGTCGCCGGGGACCTGACCCGTTTGTGAGTTTTTCAGCCATATCCAGGCGGGAAGATAATCACGTTTCGATCAGGTGCCTGCTCAAAATAGAGGTGGTCCCTGTTGGTTCCCCTCCTTGATTACTTGGCCGGCCAGGGCTTGATCGCATCAAGGGCAGGGACAATCTTCCGGCGCAGTTCCAGGAAATCAACGTCGCCGGTATGTCGGTAAAGAACCTTTCCATTCGGTGCCACCAAAAGGGTGTGTGGCAAAGCACCATCCCATTCCGGGTCCAATGCCTCCGCCATTTTGTATTTGTCGGTCTCCCCAAACAGGAGATTGCGCACCCCCGAATGGTGCTTCTTCAAGAATTTCGCAACGTCGTCCTTCTCATCGGGAAACTGGGCCGCGACCGTGACCACCTCAAAATCGCGCTGACGAAAGCGCAGGTTGGTTTCGATGAGTTCATCAAACTCTGCCACGCACGGACCGCACCAAGTCGCCCAGACATTGATCAGGCGTACCTTGCCCGAATCCTTGTTTTCTCGGAGTGCCCGCAACCCGTCCCCGCTGGCCGTTTCCAATTGAACCGGTTCCTGTTTCACCTTTTCCCGCCAGGCCTTCCCTGAATCCGCTTTATAGGCCCATTTCGTCGAGCATCCAAACACCTTGGTCTCAGCGACATCCGGGGCTTTCCCGGCCAACAAAGCGTCGAGGGCGGCGCGGGTGTCTTGATGCTTCACCAAATCGGGACGTTCCGAATCGTCAATTCGCCCCCGAAACCGGAGCTTGCGATCGTTGTCGAAGATGAACACGTGCGGAGTCGCCGCCGGACCATACTGAATCGAGGTAGCCTCCGTCTCTCCATCGAACAGATAGGGAAAATTATAATGACGCTCTTGGGCGCGAAGCTTCATGTCGGGCAAATCATCCCCGAGATCGGTGTACCCCAGCTCATCGAGTCGCACCGCTGCCGGGCTATTGGGAGAAATGGCCACGATAGAGACGCCACGATTGGTATAATCGGTGACCAACTGCTTCAACCGCTCCTCATATGCTTGCGCCGTGGGGCAATGATTGCAGGTGAAGACAATGGCCAAGACCGGCGATTGGGCAAAATCGGCCAAGGAATATGTCTTGCCATCGACCCCGGGTAGGCGGAAATCCGGTGCCGGACTACCCAAAGCCAGCGGCTCGTAGTGGGGATCCTCGGCAGCAAGCCTCACGGTCAAGACAGCTATCCACACCAAACACAGCAGGGATTTCATCCCGGGAAAATGGTCTGGTGCCCACAAAAACGCCACTGGATAATTCAGTCTGCTCCAGACGCCACTGTCCGATCGAACTCCGCTGCCTCTCACACGTGCTTCCCATAATCGCCGGGCACCTAACCGTAGCGTTCCTTCCTGAAGTCTGGGTCCCTTGTCCCGACGTCTCCTCGAATGGACGAAATCCTCCGGTCCCTGATCGATTTCACCACTACCCGATTCTAAAGCTTTTCGCGGACTACCCGGACTCCCATCACTTACGACCGTTCAGCGCATTGTCCATGTAGACCACGCAATCGCTGACCGATAGCGTGAAAATTCCAGCTTTTCCCGAGTCATAAGCCTCGCGCCAAATCTTATAGCCCTGCTTCCATTCCGTCTCAGGGATTGTCTTCGTCACTCGTTCCTTGAGGGATGAGCGCAGAATCGCTCCCGCAATTGGCAAATGGCCGATTTTGTCCACCATACCCTTCTCAGCCGAGGGAGTTTTGATCTTCACGTTGAACACCGATATGTGAACAACCTCTCCTTCCTTGGGTAGTGATTCAATCTTCTGGATGACGATGAACGACGACTCTTCCCCGGCCCGCAGGGCCGCAGCTCTTTTCGGCTCCCGCTTCGTTGCTGGCTCCTCACAGACCACTGCGGGTATGCTTGCCGCTCGTCGCCTCGCGGGAGCCGAGAATCCCTAGGGGGAAACTGTAAGCAATTTGGGATGCACGACACTAGGCCAACAACCCCTCTACCACCTTCCCATGCACATCGGTCAAACGATAATCCCGGCCTGCATACCGGTAGGTAAACTTTTCGTGATCGAATCCCAGCAATCGAAGAATCGTCGCGTGCAGATCGTGCACATGGACCACGTCTTCCGTCGCGGCAAACCCAAATTCGTCCGTCGCACCGTGCACATGCCCCCCTTTCACACCGCCACCCGCCATCCACATCGAGAACCCGTGATTGTTGTGGTCGCGTCCATTCTGTTTGCCCGCGTTGGCTCCTGGCGTCGGTAATTCCACCGTCGGCGTCCGACCAAATTCACCACCCCAAATCACCAAGGTCTCGTCCAGCATACCCCGATCCTTCAGGTCGGTCAGCAGTGCGGCAATCCCACGATCGCATTGATTCGCCAGGTTCCGGTGAGCCGTTTCGATATCATCATGACTATCCCACGGCTGACCCGACCCGTGCCAAACCTGAATGAAGCGGACGCCACGCTCTAAGAGCCGCCGCGAAATCAGAAGCTGCCGTCCTTGGACGGTATCCCCATAACGAGCCCGAGTCTCAGACGTCTCCTGTTGAATATCAAAGGCATCCGCCGCCTCCATTTGCATCCGATAGGCCAGTTCGAAGCTTTGGATTCGCGCATCCAATTGGCTATCCGCCGCCCGAGCCTGCCGATGCCCCTCGTTCAACTGTTGCAAGAGGTCGAGCTGTGCCCGCTGAGCCGGAAGCGACGCATAGTGACTGGTGATATTCTCAATCAACTTCTCCAACTGCGTGTGCTCGGTATTAAGATAGGTCCCTTGATAAACGCCCGGCAAAAAACCGCTCTGCCAGTTCTGCGACTCCTGAATGGGATACCCCCCGGGACACATCGAAAGAAAGGCGGGCAGATTCTGGTTTTCCGTCCCCAGCCCATACGTCACCCAAGAGCCCATGCTCGGGCGCGGCAGGCGTGCGTCGCCACAATTCATGAGCAATAGCGACGGCTCATGATTCGGAACATCTGCCTTCATCGACCGAATCACGCACAAGTCGTCGGCATGCTGGGCGGTGTGCTTGAACAAATCGCTCACCTCCAGCCCGCTCTTTCCATAGCGCCGAAACTCAAACGGCGATTTCCACGCCGAACCCGTTTTTCGTTCGGTCGAGAAGTGAATCGGAATCTCCTTGCCATGCCATTGGGTCAGGGACGGCTTGGGGTCAAAGGTGTCAACATGCGATGGCCCGCCATTCATGAACAAATGGATGACCCGCTTGGCCTTGGCGCGAAACTGCGGAGCTCGGACCCCCATGGAATTGGCCGGAGCCGCCATGGCGGAGGTCGAGGTTCCCAAAGTCCCCATCATCGAGGCAAACCCAAGAGCACCCATCCCCATGCCGCACCGGTTCAAGAACTGGCGACGCGTCAGGGCAAGATGTTCAGGGCGAAAGGTATGGGAGTTCATGACAATCTGGGCAACGGAAAAGGTCGGGCGACTCTTGCAACAGTCAACCGTTGGACGGACTTTCGTCCACCCGGATTCACCTCGTCCCCGTAAGAGACGAGCACTGCGAGCCCCTGATCGATCCAACAATCATCCCCCAACCATCCCGCCCAAGGTGCCTCCCAAGTTCGGGAACAAGGAAATGTCCCCCAGGTCTCGGACTGCGCCAGTCCTCTGGCGCTTTCGAAGCGGACGTGAAATCGATGGAGACCAAAGTTAACAGGCGGGTTTTCACGCCCCCGTGTAAAACCGCGCGGTGTACTTAAATCATAGCTGGAGGAAGTATCGCCGACAGGGTCCGCGAAAATGGGAGGCCGAACTAGAATCAATTCTCGCCAGACTTGGTACGATCAACCGCTCAGCGCTTTCGGAGGTTGACCAGCTTCGTTACGATACGGTGAAGCATGCCGGGACGATGGGCATTGAAGCTGGGGACAACCGCCACTGCCATGGCGGCTGAAATCCATGTGGCTGGCCTTGCGCAGAACAAGGAAATACAAGGCCGGATCGACACCATTCTAAAAGCGCAGGGGTGCGAAGCTCTATCTTGCCACGTTCGACGATGTGATCGTCAAGACTGGCGGCGTACCGCTCGCGGTTCTGGCCACGGCCATAGACCAGTACTTGGCAGGGGCAAAAAGCTAGATTACTGCTGCCGAAAAGTCAGGGTGATATAATTCTGTCCCTGCTGCTGAATCAACGCCACATAGCGCTGGTGCGATGGTCCAAGCCGGGTGTCGACGATCACCTGAAACACGGAACTCCGAACGGCAAAAAGACTTTGCCAGGGAATGGTGGGCGGTGCGCCGGCAATCAGCCGTTGCACATCCCCAGGGTTCTTAGCCGGGGTGTCGTCCTGTGTCCCGTCAACACCATCAGGTCCCGCCCGATTTCGGATGATTGTTTCCGCAGCATTGGCGGCGTTTCCGTCGCCTCCCAGGAGCAGTGTCAAGACTCCCAGCGATGCTGTATTCACATTCACTTGAGGGGTGGAAATGGCGCAAAAAAGATCCTTGAATCCAACCACTTGGCCGGCAGGCATGGCCGTTTGTCCAATACCTCCCACTCGCCGGGGATCACGCCGTGTGCCATCCGCCGATCGAACGCCAAAGAAAATGGCTGGGGTCATTCCCCGAACTTTCATCAATTCCCCCAGATCATCTATCGGTCCATTCTTGGCCTGGTAGGGAGGATTCAGTCGGGAATAATAGTCGTCGGTTTCCGCAGGCCGCCCAGGTTGGGAATTGTTATCGGGATCGGTCCAGTCGATTAAGGCGCTCATTAGGATATCCGTATCACTCGACTCGGCTCCGGTCATGGAAAGGGCGTGTTCCAAGAGCATCTTATCGTTGACGGCCCGGTTAATGTTCATCTTTCGCTCCTGGTCGAGGATCTTCACGGTGATCCGGCCATCGCCCACGGCAAAGTCCCGCAGGGTAAGGCCTTCATACGGATCAGGAAGGAGATCGGGATTGTCAATACCACTGGCCCAGAACTGATTGAGTGAATGGTAGGCCGCTTCGCCTGGGATGGTGGCCTGCTGCGCCAGGACCCATTTGGCCAGTTCGACTCCCGAAAGCCCCAACCAAGTCAACTCGCCTCCTGACGAAGTATTTTGGGCGAGTCGAGCCTCAACCTTCATCGCATAAGCGAACGCCCCTGCGGTTACGCCCATGGCCAAAACCACCAGCATGACAATAATCAGGGCGACCCCGGATCGGGGCTTGGAAGTTGTTGTTTGATGATCAAATTGCATCGTGGAAATACTCCCTAATTTCCCCGTGGAAGCGGTTGTGGTATCGGCACCCCGCCAGGACCTCCCGGCGGCGGAAGTCCACCGCCCGGCGCACCGCGCCCGGGCTGGAGATTTCCCGGTATGGCACTCGATGGAATCCGAATGACCCGAGTCACTACCTCCGCCGGACGTTGGGAGAATCGTCCAACCGACCCAAAGCCCATGTTGAGCCGGACGACCTGCGGCATTTCATTGGTATGCGAGCCGACCCATTCATCGATGAATTTGCGCTGTCGGCTGTCCCAGTAATCGAGCTGAAATACCGTGACATCATGGGCTAGAACGATCGGGTAGGGATTGCTCGCTTGCTCCGGCAAATCAAAAATCGAGTGCTGTCTTAGCACGAGATCATTGCCTCCTGTTTGACCCGGCTGAATGCCAAAATCAACCCGCCGTACCCGCTCTTCACCGAAGATTCCGCCCCCTGGAAAAGAATCACCCAGCGCGGCGACGAAGCTGACCTCGCTAAAATTGCCGTTGTTGCCTCCAATGAATGAATAGAGCTTGATGTTGTTCTGGGACAGCATGGCCGAGAGAAAGGCCTGCTCAACGGTGGCAGTTGCCATTCGCGCTCTCTGGGCGCGCGAGGTGATCCGAAGAGCAGCGTCGGTACTGGTCAGGATGATTCGCCAGGTGCCGTAGAGCGACGCGAGGACCATACCTAGGATGAGTACGGCCACCATGACCTCCACCAGCGTAAACGCTCGCTGCGCCGGGCTGCGGAATTTCTCCAAGGCTCTCATCGGCGCGGCAGACCACCGCCCAGTCCGGGCTTGAAAAACAAAACACTCATGCGGGAATCCGATGCTCCCGGCTGCCCGCTCGACAAGACGGTAAAATCCACCTGAAACAGCCCGTTGGAGCGGACCAGGTTCACCTCATGGGAACCGGAATAATCCGGATGCACATCCCCCAGATCATCCCGGTCAAAGCTGCCGTCTTGCAGTTGATTGGTCAGAGATAGCATTGCCGCCGCACTGGACGCGTCGACATGGACGCGGTCCAAAATGCGAGCTGTGTGAATTCCGGTCGTAGTGATTAACAGGATACTCATCAGGGCAATTGCAAGTATTGCTGAGGCAATGGCGACCTCAATGAGGGTAAAACCTTGGATGCCAGACGAGCGGACGATCTTGGACGGTGGAAGTTTCATGGTACCGCCGCGACGGTTGGTTCTCCCACGATCACGTCGAGGGTGATACGAAAAACTTCGGACTGATCGACCATGATTTCTGCCAGTAGATCGTCGGATGTTCCATTGGGATAAAACCGGACAAACGCCATCGTGGTGCCATTGTCGGCCTGTTCCCGGGCATCGAACACATTGTGCAAATTGATAACAAGTCGCCGGAACGCGACTTCATCCGGTAAATGAGCGGAAAACAACGGCTTGGTTTCTCGTTCGACCCGGGGTGCTCCGTAGCCCGAATAGCCGGATTCAGATGACTCGGGCGACGCTTCTGACGGCAAGAGGTTCGGAGCCTTCTCGACCCGCAGCATCCCTCCGGCGCTATCGATAACCAATTGCATCGGTTGACCGGTCAAGATGGACCGGGCTCTGGCTTCACGGCAACCCTTGACGAAATCCTCGGTGGCGCGGACTTGGGGTGGTTTCTGAACCCCACGAATACTGGGAATCGCGATCAGCAACATCATTGAGGCAATGGCGATGGCGACCATGAGTTCGATCAGCGTAAAGCCACGTTGGGCCGTCCATTGCAGCCGTTCCCGTTGGTTTTGATGTCCCGACCTCATCGCTGGATGCTCGAAGTGATAGCGAACATGGCCGACATGACGCTCATCAGCAGGAAGCCGACCGCAATGGCGATGCCAACGATCATCATCGGCTCGATGAGGTTGGTGAGTGTCCGAAGCCCCAAGTTGAGCTCGCGCTCGTAGGTTTCGGCCACATTTTCCAGCGCCAAGGGGATATCCCCGGTTTCTTCCCCAATCTTGAGCAGATCGATCATCAGCTGGGGAAAAAGCCCCGATTTGGCCAACGGCTGTGCCAATGTCTTGCCGTCGGTCACGCCTTCACGGGTCTTGGCAATGGCCTCTGCGACAATCACGTTGGGTACGATCTGTTCCGTTATCTTCAACGCTTGGAGGACGGGCACGCCATTGCGGAGCAGCGTTCCCAATGTTCTGGAAAACTGGCCGAATAGGTTCAAACGGATGACTCCTCCGATCACGGGGGCCTTCATTTGAAGGCGATCAATGAATCGGCGTCCGTGAACCGTGGCGTGATAACGCTTGTAAAGCGTGACGATCAAGACGCCCACGATTGGAAATAACCACCACCAGGTGGTCATGAAATGGCTGGCGGATATCAGGAATTTCGTGGATGCGGGTAGCTCCAGGTTGGGGATGCTTTCAAACAAGGTGGTGAATTTGGGCAACATCACGGTCATGAAGAAGAACACCAGCGCCACCCCGACGGCACAAACCACCATCGGATAGATCATGGCCGACTTGAATTTCGATTGTACTTCGGCAAATCGCTCGAAATGGGCTGCTTGACGGCGTAAAACCTCTTCCAAAGCTCCGCTTTGCTCCCCGGCTCGCACCATGTTGACCACAATCGGTGGGAAAATGTCTGCTTGCTTGGCGAGCGCGTCTGAAAGGCTCCGGCCTTCCATCACATCTTGTTTCAATTGGCGCGCGACCGAAGGCGGTATACCCCGGGCTGTCAAACTCGCCATACTATTGAGTGCCATCGTCAACGGCATCCCGGCATGGAGCAAGTTGGCTAACTGCAAGGTGAAGGTGGCCAATTCCTGAATCTTGGGTCGCCGACGCCGGTTGAGCGCGGCACGAAGAGTCGGCGGTAGCAGGGAGCCAACAGAACGACCAGTCCCGGTACCTCCAACCGATTTGGCGGACGCCGCACCGGCCTTCGCGGCTACCACGGTCAAGGGGAATAAGCCAAGTTTTTGAACGGCTGAAACAGCGGCGGGTCGATCAAGAACCTCGAGGGTTCCTTCCACCACCTCGCCGGAGCGACGGCGGGCTTTGTAGTTGAAGATCGGCATGGACCAGCGTTGTCGGTTTAAATCACCGTTCCATCAGGAAAGTTCCAATCAGATCGAAGATTACGCTTTGAACACGACGCAGGAGCGCCATTCTTTGGGCGTGAAAGCATTCGTTGCTCTAGTTGCGGTCGGCCTGATTGCTGCAGGCTGCGCTCCCACTTCCCTCAATTTGACACCCAGCCATGCTCCTGCGTCGACCAATGGCTTTTATGCCTTTGAAGTCCAATGGGACAGTCCCCGACGCGGTGCCAATAGCCCGGATGTCAAGGCCTATGTGGTGATTGAAACCAATCTGTACCCCATGACCCGCATTGCCAATACCCCCAATCGATGGGAGGCGTTGGCACCCCTCCCGCCAGGCCGAAGCTATGTCCCATACCACTTCAAGTTTGACTATCGGTATCCAGAACTCCGCAAGGAGGCAATGGCCAGTGATCTTTCCGATGAATACCACATCGTGGTCCCCAGGGACTGACTTTCCCCGTGGCCAAGCCATTTAGGCTTCCAAGAAACAGCTTTTCCTCCGACTCCAACGAATCACAAGCGCACCTATTGATGTAAAGCAACATCGGTAGCGAGACTCCGTCGAGCCGGAGGCTGTCCGAACCACGCCTTCCTCGGAACTCGGACATCCCGTCCGCATGGCGAACCCGACCGCGTTACTCACTATCCAATAATCGCGCAGCCCAAAAGCCCGCGCTCCGCTCGACCCAAGATCACTCCGGCTTCGGCATCTTATCACCAAGCCGCAGATATTCCCAAATCGCCCCAATCGTCTTCGGACCATCCCCTTCCAGAACATCCGCCAATGGGCTGCGCCCTTCTTCATCAAAATACACCGGCATTTTGGTGGACGGATCGACCGACAAGGGTGAACGAAGCCAGCGTTTGAAATACGACTTTTGCAAACGCCCTCCGCTATGAGCCAAGTTGATGCCGGGAGCCTCAAAAACTTGGGTCGCTGCAAAATCCCCGATGCTGTGGCAGCTAACACAGGTGAATCCGCCATTTGGCCCTGCTAGTTTTTGGCCGATCTTTGCCAGGTCCGCTGTGTCCGGCGGAGCCGGATCGGGGAGTGCCGTTGGCGGCAAGCCAGCAATGGTGGCCAAACCACGTCCCAAATGGTCGGCATAAGCTCCAAACGCAGGCATACGCGGTTCCAGCCATGTTCTCGGTTTCCAGCTTTCTTTGCCGCCAATGAACTTGGCCGCCCATTCCGGTTGCAGCTTTCCAGGTAGCAAGTCCCAGGTCGGGAATCCTTCAAACTTGCCATGACACTCGCGGCATTGCAGGTGTTCGGAATGACGCTCTAGAAAGTCTGCGTCTGTTGACCGGGTAATCGATGACCGGTCGGTTGCGCCGAAGGCCCTTAGGTCCGTGCGTTGTTCCGGCGTTAAACTATAGACGGGTGCCTTCGATCCGATTGCCACGGATTCCGCTAGGCATCCCCGGCTCCATGAGTCTGCAGAAAGCTCCGCCAGTGCCTTGGTCTGAAACGAATTGGGTTGGTTGAGGGTATGGCAGTTCAGACACCCGACAGATTGGACCAGGTCCTGCCCTCGCTTAAGGGTCTCCGATGCTGTCGGGGCTGATCGGTCTGCAATGGGGTCACCCGACGCTTCCAAATAGGCTGCCAGAGAAGTCGCTTCATCGGTCGTCAGACGGAAGTTGGGCATCCGAATCCAAGCGTAGTGCTCGGCAGGGTTCTGCAAAAACGTCACCAATGCCCCCGGGGCAAACTTCGATCGCACCCCCTTCTGGGAAATCTTGCCCGGCGAGGCTTCACCGCCCTCGGGCGGGACATGGCAGGCCACGCAGTGAAATTTTTCGTACAATGCCTTGCCAGCCTCGATATCGCCGGTTGTCGTTTGCGCACTTGGACCCGTTGTCAATGACGAAAGGTAAGCGGCAATGGTCTCGGCCTGCGCGCGGGCGTCGTTGCTGTTCAAAAGCCTTGGCATGTGTGACCCCGGACGAAGCGCTGACGGATCTTGAATCCAACGAGCCAACCAATCGAAGCGACGTCGGCTGCCGATTCCAGCGAAGGCAGGCGCGTCCATTTCCAGTTCGGGCATTCCAGGGCCAGTCACATGACACTTGGCACACCGAAACTCAGCGAAAAGGTCGCGTCCCCTGTGTATCGCCAGCGATGCCGCTAGCTCCGGAGATTCGGCATGCTGCAACTGACTGTTGGGGATGGGATTAAAGGGAGTCTCTTTGTTCGACCAATACACCCGAACATTGGCATCTCCGTTAGGTGGGGAGGTGAATTCAGCTGTCAAACGATTGGGCCCCTTGTTGAGCCGAACCGATTTGCTCGATGCCATTTCGGTACTGGAACCCGACGTTTCGAGAACCACCGTGTCGTTCACGCTCAGCTTGAACGAACCGTTGGCCTCGACGTGAAAATTGAAGTCGGCCCGGAGATCAGCGGACAAGGTGCCGGTCCAGGTGGCAACAAAAGGCCCAACCGGAACGAATGGTGTCGCCGCTTGGCCCGTTGGGACGAATAGCCAAAGGTTGTCCGTGGTCGCCAAGTCTTTGGCCGGTCCGACAGAAACACTGCGAACAAGTCCTGGCAGGGCAGGGGTTGCAGCCTGCAGAGGGCCGAAAAAAAAGACGCAAGCCAGTGCCAGGAAGGCTTCCAGCAAACGACGCGACGAGATCTTGAAACGCATGCCGGAAGGACGTGTATCACCTATTTTCCCTTCAGCCAAGCCCGCCCCAACGTGGAATGAATGCTTCGTTTCTTGCGAAGGGCTCCCCGTCGATAGCCGGTACTTGAGCGTAGCCACACTTCCAGGTCGCCTTTTTCTTCCCCCTTTACCCGAGCTTGATACGCTTCGTCCCCAATGCCTCTTGCTAAGCACTGTTTCCAAGACCCAATCGAGAATGCCCTCGGGAATCGGGGGTTGACGTGGTAGCACCGGCCAAAATGACCGTCGCAGAAGCGATGGAGCGCGAGTGGCCGCTGCTCCTGGCAGTCGGTATTCTCGCTTTTCTTGTCTTCGGTAATAGCTGGATTTCTCAAGGCCTTGACCAGCCTATATTCCTCATCGCCATTCTGGTCGGATTGTGCGGCGTCATTCTGACGGCGGCGATTGCGATTGTCCGCCATGCGGACGAATTGGCTCATCGATTGGGTGAACCGGCTGGAACGCTGCTCCTCACGCTGTCGATCACCGGACTTGAGGTGGCCATGGTCGCCTTTGTCATGTCGACCGGAACTCCCAAACCCACCTTGGCCCGAGACACCATGTTTGCCGTGGTCATGCTGGTTATAAATGGATTCCTCGGCTGTGCGCTGCTGGTGGGCGGAATCTGCCACCGGGAACAGCCCTACAATCCTCAAAGTGCCAATGCGTTCCTTTCGCTGATCGTGCCCCTCACGGTCCTGGGACTTGTCCTGCCCAACTTCACCCAAGCGGCTCCAGGCCCATTGTTGTCCACCTTCCAGATGGTGTTCCTGTCGATCATGTCCGTCGGCGTGTACTCTGGGTTTCTGTTTCTCCAAAATCAGCGTCATCGCGGATTTTTCATCATGCCCGATACGTCCGAAGAGCCAGGGAAAACAGCCGCCCACGGCGGCATGCCCACGGCTTTCCACGGGGGAATGCTCTTTGCCTACGGGGTTCCTCTGGTTCTTCTGGCTAAGAAGATGTCGGTGCCGATGGAAGCCATGGTCTTGCGCCTCGGAGCACCTCCGGCGTTGAGTGGGTTGGTGATGGCCATCCTGGTCCTGACACCCGAATCGATTGCAGCGATCCAGGCCGCTCGGGCGGACCAACTTCAACGTTCCATCAATGTCCTTTTGGGGTCGGTGCTCGCCTCCATCGGACTGACCATCCCATTGGTGATTGCGGTTTCGTTAATCACTCATCGACCCCTGGAGCTCGGACTGGGGCCATCGGAAATGGTAATGCTCGTTCTGACGTTGGTCACCAGCCTGCTTACATTCACCATTCCGCGGACAAACGTTCTATCTGGAATGGTCCATCTGCTGCTTTTTGCCGCCTACCTCCTGCTACTTTTTGATCGGTGACCACCTATTCAAACCGCAATGCCTCTATGGGATCGAGGCGGGCGGCCTTTAGCGCCGGGAAGTATCCGAAGACAATGCCGATGAGCGCGGATGACCCGAATGCAATCAGGATCGAATTGGCGGCCACTACGGTTGGACTACCCATGACGCCTGACAGTTGCCCAGATACCCAAGCGCCCAGTCCGATGCCAATGACGCCGCCGATGACCGACAAGGCAATCGCCTCGAACAGGAATTGCATCATGATGTCGCGCGTGCGGGCTCCGATAGCCAGACGGACCCCAATTTCCCGGGTCCGTTCCGTCACGCTGACCAGCATGATGTTCATGATCCCGATGCCACCGACGACCAACGAGACGCCGGCCACTGAGCCAAGCAGAACCGTTAAGACACGTGAGGTGGATGTCGCCAAGTTGGAAATTTCCTGCTGGGTGCGGATGAGGAAGTCAGGGTCCCGGCCTTCTTGAATCTTGTGACGTTGGCGCAATAGATCGTCGATATCGTGCTGAACACCGGGCAGCAACTTGGCATCAGCCGCTTGCACGGAAATACTCCGAAAACTCGTGCCGCCCGCGAGGCGCTTGAGGGCGCTGCTAAATGGGACCAGGACAATGTCGTCTTGATCCGACCCCATCATGTTCATTCCTTTAGGAGCTAGTTCGCCGACGATGACGAATGGCGCATTCTTGATCCGAATCGTTTGTCCAACCGCATCCCCGTCCCCAAACAGAGTCTTGCGCGTTGTTTGCCCGATGATGGCCACCTTCGTTGCCCCACGAACGTCCTGTTCGGTAAAATTGTCACCCGATTTCAGCGGCCACGCCCGGATATCCAGATAATCAGCACTCACCCCGGAAACCTGGACATTGGCGTTTTGGTTGCCATAGGCCAACTGCGAGTTAGCGCGTACTTCCGGACTGGCACCCACGACTCCTTCGACTTCTTTACGAATGGCTTCCAAGTCGGGTTGGGTCAATGTGCCTGCCGTTCCAAATCCCATTGAAAACCCACCCCGGGTAACATTGCCCGAAAGGACCAGAATGACGTTCTGGCCAAGGGTAGCTATTTGGGCCTCCACCTGTTTCTTGGCTCCGTTCCCGATGCTCACCACCGAAATCACGGCAGCGACACCGATGATGATACCCAGCATGGTTAGCAAAGTGCGCAGCAGGTTCCGGCGCAAAGCACGCAAGGCAAGTCGTATGGAAGCAAAGATGATCATGGTGCGAGATTGACGGCTTTTTGTTCGGCATCCAGTCGGGCCAATTCCACCTGGGCTATTGACATTCCTTCCACGGCTTGGTCCGTGACTACGCGGCCATCGCGCATAATGACCATGCGTTTGGCGAACCGGGCCACATCCAATTCGTGGGTAACCATGACAATGGTCATGCCCATCTGATTCAGTTCCTGGAAGATGCCCATGATTTCGATACTGGTACGGGAGTCCAGATTGCCTGTCGGTTCATCGGCAAGCAGCAGTTTTGGATGATTGACCAGCGCTCGCGCGATGGCAACCCGCTGTTGCTGACCACCCGAAAGTTGATTCGGCGTATGATCCCCCCGCTGACCCAATCCGACTTTGGTTAAGGCTTCCAAAGCGCGTCGACGCTGATCGCGCGCTGGAATTGCCGGTCGCCGATAGAGCATCGGAAGTTCGACATTTTCGGACGCACTCGTTCGCGAAAGAAGATTAAACCCCTGAAAAACGAAGCCGATCTTTTGGTTACGCAAGTCTGCCAAGTCATCCCGCTCCAGTCGTCCGATATTGACCCCATCCAGAAGGTAGGCCCCGGAGGTGGGACGATCGAGGCATCCAATGGTGTTCATCAAGGTGCTCTTGCCGGATCCGCTGGCACCCATGACCGCAACAAACTCCCCGGCAGCAACGGTCAGGTTGACGCCGCGCACAGCGTGAACCTCTATCTCCCCGGTCTTGTAGGTCTTCTTAAAGTCTCGTAACTCAATAATTGGAGTCATGTCAGCAAGTCCTCGGATCGTGTGTTGCCATGACTCAGCGCGGCGGACGCATGCCACCGAAGCCGCCACCAAAAGGACTGGCTCCCGGGGGCGGGGTGATGGCTGCAGCCTCGGTGATTTCCATTCCCGTTACCACCACGTCCGATTCTTTCAACCCCTCCAGGACTTCAGTGCTGCTCCCATCGGAGATTCCCGTTCGGATGCTGACGGCCTCCAGAACCGGCTTGCCCGGCAGGGACTTTTCGGTGTCCAAACGGTAGATAGTACGGACCTGTGGTCCTTCAATTTGCCGTTGTGGGGCACCGCCACCCATCCCCATTCCGGGCCCGCCGCCCATGCCGCCACCACCTCCGGCCTCGCGAGCTGCCTGCATGCGTTGGCGAAACTCTCGCATTTGCTCCCGCTGTTCGGGCGTCAAGGATTCATCATATTTCTTCCGTTCCTCGTCGGTGGGACGGCGGCCCTCCGCCGCCCAAGGCGGTGTGGGAAGTCCCTCGGGACGTCCCCGTGCAGAAGGCGCGTTGGTTCCCGCTGCCTTGGCTACGGCATTATTGGTGCTTCCAATGACGGCGTTGGCGGGAGGACGGAATCGAAGCGCCGCATTCGGAACCTTCAAAATGTTGGTCCGATTGGCGGTGATAATCGATGCGTTGGCCGTCATTCCTGGCCGTAGCTTTAGGTCCGCATTATCCACATCGACCACCGTGGTGTAGGACACCACATTTTGGTTGGTAATCGGAGCGAAGCGTACTTGGCGAACGGTGCCGGTAAACTGACGGTTGGGAAAGGCGTCCACGGTGAAGCGCACGGTTTGCTTTTCTTCGATTCCGCCCACGTCGGCTTCGCTAACAAGGGCTTCGATCTGCATCTTGGCCAAGTCATTGGCAATTTGGAAAAGCGTTGGCGTGTTGAAACTGGCCGCCACCGTCTGTCCTGCATCCACGCTTCGCGAAATCACCACCCCGGAAATGGGCGCATAAATGACGGTCCGGTCGAGGTCCACTTTGGCGCGCTCACGCTGGGCCTCTTCCATTTTCACCGCCGCTTGAGCCTGGTGGAGTGAAACTTCTGCTTGCTGGTAGTCGGACTCAGATATCAGTTGGTTGGTATACAAGGTCTTCGACCGATTGTAGGTGAATTGCGCCATTTCAAGACCGGCTTTCACACTCGAAAGCTGTGCATCTTCCTGGGCCAAAGCCCGTTCGTAGGTCGCCGGGTCGATTTTGGCCAAAACATCCCCGACTTTGACCCGGCTGTTAAAATCGACGGCGACAGCCGTTAAAATGCCCGAAATTTGGCTTCCCACGGTCACCATCTGTACCGCGTTTAATGACCCGTTGGCGGTGACCATTTGCGTCACATTGCCCCGGGAAACGACGTTCGTGCGATACGAGATCGGAGCCGATGAAGCCGGAACTCGAACCTTAAAATACCACCATCCCCCACCGGCCAAGCCGACCACGACGATAAACCAAATCAACCGGGAAAATAGGCGCTTCATGGGTCAGTAAGATTCTAGTCTGGGTATAATGCCAAATCGTTGATGCTGGAGGCGATGACCGATAACCAAGGAACGGGTTACATGGCTTTCGTTTCAATCTCGATTGCTGGCAGCGACACCATCAGGTACTTTACACACCATGAAACACCGTATTCTTGCCGGACTTCTACTCATGCTGACTTCGCTGTTAGGAGTGGGTTGCGGTGGAATCTCGGCCAATGGCTCCGCTTCACCAGCCACCTTCCTCCTCCCTGGCATAGGCCAAGCCACTCCGGTTCCGAACCCTGTATCGCCTGAGGCACCGCTCGTTGCTGTACGTTAGCTCTCCGGGCTCGCAGACTCCCGTGCGCTCTGCCGCATGGCATGGTCGAGCAACACCAGCGCGGTCATTGCCTCAACCATCGGCACCGCGCGGGGAAGAACGCACGGATCATGGCGTCCCCGGCCTTTCAGCGTCGTTTCTTCACCCCCTAGGTCAACGGTTAGTTGCTCTTGCATCACTGTTGCCACTGGCTTAAAGGCCACGCGGAAATAAATTGTCTCCCCGTTGGAAATACCGCCCTGAATGCCCCCGCTCCGATTGGAGGTGGTTCGAATCCGCCCATCGATTCGTCGAATGGGATCATTGTGCTGTGTTCCAGTCAGAGTAACCCCGGAGAAACCGCTTCCAATCTCGAACCCTTTGCTCGCGGGCAAAGACAGCATGGCCTTGCCGAGGTCTGCCTCCAATCGATCAAACACTGGTTCTCCCCACCCCACCGGGACGCCTCGGGCAACTCCAAGAATGACGCCCCCAACAGTGTCTCCTTCAGTTCGTGCCTGCTCAATGACCGATATCATCTTTTCGGCGATGTCTGCTTCGGGACAACGGACGATATTGGCCTCGACTTGCTCGGAGGAAAACAATTCTGGGTCTACCGAGGCGACCACCTCTTTGACCTGAGTCACACAGGCCAGCACCTCCACTCCCCATCGTTCACGAAGAATTTTCCGGGCAATCGCCCCGCCGGCCACCCGTCCGATCGTTTCCCTCGCACTGGTGCGCCCCCCGCCCGGCCAGGCGCGGATGCCATATTTTGCCTGGTAGGTATAGTCGGCATGGCTGGGACGGTATTTGGTGGCCATTTCCGAATAGGCTTCCGGTCGAAAATCCTCGTTTTTTACCCAGAGCAGGATCGGTGTTCCCAGCGTAAGCCCTTCGAATGTTCCCGAGAGAATCTGAACCGTATCGGACTCCTTTCTGGGAGTGGTAATTCGCGATTGGCCAGGTCGCCGCCGATCGAGGTCCGGCTGTACGTCGGATTCCGTCAGGCGAATACGCGGAGGACAACCATCCACCACCACGCCCACACCTCCTCCGTGCGACTCACCCCAAGTGGTGATGCGAAATAGATTCCCGAACGAATTTCCCATGTGCTGCTTGAGTTTGGACGAACACTCAACCAATCAAAAGAGCGGAATTGGCAATGAATGTCCAAACGGTGACTTGCTTTGAAGGAACGTGTGCGTACTTTCGTCTTAGACAAGGTCGGAAACCCCTATGAACACCCGGAATTCACTGCATCGCCGTACCTTTCTAAAAGGTGTCGGAACGTTGATGGCATTGCCTCTTCTGGAATCCCTTGCACCGTTGGCCGCGACCGATGCCGGATCCAAATCAGTAGTGGACGCCGTGGCACCCAAACGGGTTGGCTTCATTTACGTCCCCAATGGGGCAAATATGGCCGATTGGACGCCCAAGAAGCTCGGGAGTGATTTCGACCTTCCCTATATTTTAGAGCCGCTTTCCTCGGTTAAGTCGGACCTGTGCGTCTTCAGCGGACTAACCCATGACAAAGCCCGTCCGAATGGCGATGGTGCCGGCGATCATGCCCGGGCATCAGCGGCTTTTTTAACGGGTGCTCAACCGCGCAAAACCAGCGGTGTGGATATTCATGTCGGAATCTCGGTGGACCAAGTGATTGGCAATAAGGTCGGTTCGCAAACACCGTTCCGGACCTTGGAACTCGGGATTGACCGCGGTCAAAGCTCAGGTAACTGCGATTCCGGTTATTCCTGCGCCTACCAGTTTAATATTTCTTGGCGTACCCCGACCTCGCCGGTTCCTCCCGAGACCAATCCTCGTCTGGCTTTTGATCGGCTATTCTCCAATGGGGATGCGTCGGAAAGCGAAGCGTTGCGTCTGCGTCGACAAAATTACCGCAAGAGCATCCTTGACTTCGTAATGGAGGATGCGCGTGAGCTTAATCCCAAGTTGGGTAAGACCGATCAGCGTAAATTGGATGAATACTTGACCTCCGTTCGCGATTTGGAACGCCGGATTGAGTTCACGGAAAAGGTTTCGTCGGAAATGACCGGCAAGCGTCCGACGGGCGAGCCACAAGATTTTAAGGAGCACGTCCGATTGATGTACGACATCATGCTGTTGGCATTCCAGACCGACAGCACCCGGGTGGCCTCTTTTATCGTTGCCCACGATGGCAGCAACCGCCCATATCCCTTTATTGGCGTCAACGACGGGCACCATGACATTTCCCATCACGGCGACGATCCCGAGAAGAAAGCCAAGATTGCCAAGATCAATCGTTTCCATATCGAGCAGTTTGCCTACTTCCTCGAACGGATGCGTTCAACCAAAGAGGGCAACGGTTCGCTCTTGGATAACTGCATGCTGGTCTACGGCTCAGGCATTGCTGACGGAAACGCTCATGCCCACGACAATCTCCCTGTTCTCGTGGCCGGACGCTCCGGTGGTCAATTGACCCCGGGTCGCCACGTTCGCTACGCGAAAGAGACCCCGATGACCAACCTCTACTTGTCCATGATGGACCAGATGGGGGTCCATTCTGAACGCTTCGGCGACAGCACCGGCAAACTCGGGCAATTGACCGTGTAATCCAAAGGCCAAGCGCTTGGGAGTGCCGACCTCATTGGAGGGAAGAATTCCTGCGATTCCCTGGTCAATCCCGGGACCATCCCTCAACCGCCCCGGCAAATTCGCGGTATCACCCCGCAAGGTCTGTATTGGCTCCCAAAAACATCTCCGCCACGTAACTTACAATCATAGATTGTCTACGGAAAACTGCGCTCTCCGCACCCCCACGCGGGCTGAATGCGATAGCGCAGAGCAACTCGCCCTAGCAACGAATTTCAGGTGAAGGGGCGCAACTCGGTTGTGGAAGCGTCAACCGGTAAAGATGCCGGATGGCGGAGGATGAAACATGGGGCATCGAATTTCGCCCCAACTGCTTATGGAGGAGAAAATCCGCGCGAATCTACGGATTCATCCCAAAATCAGCTTAAATCGGTCATCGACCAGCTCAGCACTTAAGCGTCTAATCCGAATGGCCGATTCCGTCCTGGGTCGGACTTTTCCCATTTTTCCATGGCTTGGACTCCCTTAAATCTTTCAGTTCGGGTTGGCTGTACCCTCGCTTACCTGACGCCGGCCGCGACTCCGTCCCTCTTTGTCCTCAAACCGCGCCTGGAGAACCGCATGCTTTTGGTCCAGGAAAGCCTGTCATTTGGCATCGCCGAGCCTTTCTACGAATTCCAAGATTCTCACGGCAACAATACCTACCGTGCCTCCCTGATGCCGGGACGCAATGTCATCCGCCACGATGCCTTGGTTGCGGTCTCGTCCGTTCCAGATAGTCGAGTTGTCGTCGGTCCCATATTGTCGATTGGCCAGTTACCGGTTGAATGCCTCCGCTACACGCTTCCCAGTCGCTACTGTGACTCCGATAAATTGCGTGATTTCGCCTGGCAGCACTTCGGCCAGATTCCTCACGGGCTACCCCGTGTTCAGGCCATTTGCAATTGGGTGCATCACAATATCGAATACCGGTTTGGGTCGGGGCGACCCGATCTATCAGCTTCCGAAGTGATTGCGCGACGCCATGGAGTCTGTAGGGATTTTGCCCATTCTGCCATCGCTCTTTGCCGCGCTTTCAATCTACCTGCTCGTTATGTGACTGGGCATCTTCCCGACATCGGCTTCATCGATCCCGGGACCCCGATGGACTTTCATGCGTATTGCGAGGTTTTCCTGGGGCAGGAATGGTTGACGTTTGATCCCCGCTTCAATGTACCGCGCATCGGTCGAATCAAGATCGCTCACGGTTTGGACGCCGTCGATGGCGCATTTACCACCATCTACGGCGAGGCGACCCTGGACTACTTTGAGGTCTGGGCCTACCAAGTCGATCCGAGGCAGGTCCGGGTGGGTGATGCGATCGACCTAAATCTCCGCATGGACGGCACCCGAACCGTCCGCCTGACAAATTAAGACACGCACCCTAATCCATCCGTGCGACCGATGCGATTTCACTCGCCTTGAAATTGCATTTATCGACCCGGAGATGCAGGTCCGGCTTGCGGCTGGCGTCGAGCGGTAGTTCATGGTCTGCCGTTTCCAATTTTCCTACCAATTCCATGTCGTTCTTTAGAACGACGCGACATTCACGTCCAATCGGCAGGCCATTGTTCTTGGCGAACTGAACCTGCCACGCCTTTTGCTCAGCCCGCCAACGCGCCATCCCAGCGGCGGGTCCATCCCCATCGAAATTAAATTCGTCCTGCATTCCAAAAGTCAGCCTACCCCCGCTGTTCTAAGCAGTCGAGCTAGCGATGACCCAATTGAGATTTCACCCAAGGCGATACGGCATCACTCGCGCCTGTGGCTCCCACCAAACCCTTCTTGACTTCGGATAAAGCAGCCCTGGATTTCATCCAAGAACTCTCTCGCCAAAGGACACTGGAGAGATTACTCACTCTCACCCGCTCTCCCGCCTATTTGCCGCATGAAACTCCCCAAGTCATTGTTCAGCCCTGTCTATCTTCTTCTGGGATTGGTCCTCGCCCATTCCCCCTCGCGCGCGGACGACCTCGCGATCCCCGGGACGGTTCGCTTTGACCGGGGGATCGAGTTCGCCAATCCGGACAACCAACACCTGCAATTAAACGTAGCACGCCCGAAGGCGGGCGATGGTCCGTTCCCTGCCATTCTCTGCATACACGGCGGCGGTTTTCGCGCCGGGACTCGGGAGGGCTATGACCGCCTTTGCCTGACCTTGGCGGAACATGGCTATGTCGCAGCCACCGTAACCTATCGGCTGTCGCCTGCTTACCGTTTTCCTGCTGCCGTTCAGGACTGCAAGGCTTCCGTCCGCTGGTTGCGGGCGCACGCTGCTGACTACCATCTGAATGCGACCAAGATCGGTGTGATGGGCGGTTCCGCTGGCGGTCATCTGGCATTGTTCCTGGGGGTCACCGCCGGAGTTCCCTCGTTTGAAGGGGAAGGGAACTTGAACCAATCGAGCGCTGTCAGTTGCGTGGTCAGTTTTTATGGTCCCAGCGACTTTACCCAATCCTACGGTAAGAGCGTCGATGCCCATGAAGTACTGCCGCTCTTTTTTGGCGGCAATCTGGAACAAAAGCGGCGGGAACATATTTGGGGAAGTCCGCTCAACTGGGTGACCCCCCAAGCCCCGCCCACACTGTGCATCCATGGGACGGACGATAAATACGTTGCCTTCGAACAGGCGGTTTGGATGGTTGATCGCCTTAAAGCATCCGCCGTCGAAGCCGAGTTATTGAAGCTGGATGGCGCTGGCCATGGTTTCAACGGTGCCGACGCGGAAAAAGCAGGTAACGCTATGATGGCGTTCTTCGATCAGCATCTGAAGGTCCCTTCGAAGTAAGTCGCTCCCGACGTTACCTGGCCATCAGACAGTCCGCCAGATCATGGACTACGCCAGCCCTCTGGCGCTTTGGGAAAGAGCGCGAAATGAACGGCGGGCGCGAGTTTACTAGGACAGCTTAGGCAGTTATAGGCCAGAATCGGAAGAAATGTAGCACAATATGTTCCCGGATTTTCTCTGCTTTCAACCCAATCGCGATGGTTGTCCCATTCGATGCGCCTCGAATTCCGCAGGCGCTAGGGCAACCTTGGCGTCAACCATTCGATCGCGCATAACTTCTGTCGCCATCGAATAGGCACCAAATCACAATCGGTTCTACTAGCGGATGACACCCCATTTCTGTATTCCCCGGCCCCTGCACAATTGGCTCCTCCTTTTTCTTTGTCAGTCGTCCATTTTCCTGACTCAAGCCGAACCGATATTTCGACCCGAGAAACTGGCGCAAAT
Source organism: uncultured Verrucomicrobiota bacterium (assembly GCA_903835555.1). GTDB lineage: Bacteria > Verrucomicrobiota > Verrucomicrobiia > Limisphaerales > UBA9464 > CAILNN01. Next base: position 30,186 of record CAILNN010000201.1, on the reverse strand, counting down.
CGACACAGCCGTCCGGCAACAGATTGTCCAAACCAACCTTCCCGGAGGCGTCCTCTGGTTGGAACATCACGGTAGCAACTATCACCGCGCCTACGGGCTGCGCTCCGTTTGGCCGAAGCTGGAGGAAATGACCGAAGACACCGTTTTTGACGCGGCCTCCCTTACCAAGGTTCTAGCTACGACGCCCTCCGTCATGCGTTTGGTCGAAATGGGACAGGTCAGACTTGACGACCCCGTCAGTCGCTATTTTCCCGAGTTCTCTGCCGCGCGAACCAACGATGTCACCGTTCGACTGATGCTCACCCATACCTCTGGACTTCCCCCCGGCATCGAGTTGGCCTCCCATTGGTCGGGTTACGAGGCGGGCATTCAAAAAGCCTGCGGGGTGAAACTCGCCGCAGTCCCAGGCACCAAGTTCACCTACAGCGACGTCAATTTCATCTTGCTCGGCGAATTGGTTCGTCGGGTCTCGGGATACCCGCTCGACGAATATGCTCGTAGGAACTTCTATCAACCATTGGGAATGGTCGATACAGATTTCAGACCATCGTCAAACCTTGTCGAGCGCATCGCCCCGACCGAGCGGGTCGGAACCAATGTCTTTCGTGGCATCGTGCATGATCCAACCTCGCGGGCAATGGGTGGAGTCGCCGGCCATGCCGGTTTATTCACCACGGCGTCAGATATGGCTCGCTTTTGCCGAATGATGCTCCAGCGCGGTACATCGGACGGAAAGACCATCTTCAAACCAGAAACCGTGGACCTCATGACCCAGGTGCAAACCCCACCCGGCGTCACCGCTCGACGCGGACTGGGTTGGGATATCGACTCTCCCTACGCGGGATTGCGCGGCACCCGCTTCCCTCGCGGCTCCTACGGGCACACCGGTTGGACCGGAACCTCTCTTTGGATCGATCCATTTTCCCAAACGTTCGTAGTGTTCATGTCCAATCGGAACCATCCCACCGAGGAAGGAACTGTGGGTGCTCTTCGAGCCCAATTGAGCACCCTCGCCGCTGAATCATTGACCGATGTCAACTTCGACTCCTTCACCAACGCTCTTCCGCCCATCGCCCCTGTTATTCTCAAACCTTCCAAATAACGGCGGATGGGCAATGGTTAGTTACTATTTGGCATTCGTAGTAAGACGTTTCCCGAATAATGGAGCAAGAGGATGTCTGCCAGATCTTGGACTGTGCAAGTCCTCTGGCGCATTGACAACCGCTGAGCTTGCACCTCTCCAAACAGCCGTCTGATCAATCCCAGCGGGCTATCCATCACGGGCAGTCGAAAAATCAATTTCCACCCCATCCAATTCTTGCGCCGACGCTTGAACGCATCCCAAGATGAACAGAGATATGAGTTCCCACCTTTCGCGGCGTCGCTTTTTGGCCCGGACAGCTCAGGCGGCCGTCACCACTCGCTTGTTGAGTTACGCCGGCCCCGCGTGGGCGGTTTCACCCAACGAAAAACTCAACATCGCAGTCATCGGCACGGCCAATCAGGCCAAGTATGACTTGGACAATGTCTCCCACGAAAACATCGTGGCGCTCTGCGATGTCGACGAGGTGTTCCTCAATGCCGCTTCGGCGGCGCACCCCGGTGCCGCCAAGTTTCGCGATTATCGTCGGGTACTCGACCAAAAGGGCATCGATGCGGTGGTAGTTGGTACGCCAGACCACACCCACGCCGTGATCACCTGCGCCGCCCTCAAGTCCGGACGCCACGTTTACTGCGAAAAACCGTTGGCCAGAACCATTTCTGAAGTCCGCGCGGTTACAGAAGTGGCTCGTGCTACCGGTTTGGTCACCCAAATCGGAACCCAAATCCATGGCGGCAACAATTACCGTCGTGTTGTGGAATTGGTTCAATCCGGCACCATCGGTGATGTCGATGAAGTTCACGTCTGGGTGGGCGGCGGTTTTGGCGGGAAAAAGGTTCCCACCGATACGCCGCCGGTTCCGTCGACCCTCGAATATGACCTCTGGCTTGGACCTGTCGATTACCGGCCCTATCATCCCGATTACCTCCCCTTTGTATGGCGCAATTGGTGGTCCTTCGCTGGCGGAACTCTCGCCGATCTCGGATGCCATCACGTCGATCTATCGCATTGGGCGCTCGGAATTCGGACCCCATCCCACGTCCGCATCGTCGATGGACCAGCCGTCGACAAGAATTGTCCCCCCACTTGGCTCATCTCCCAGTTGGATTACCCCCACAGTGTGAAGCGCGACGGGACCAAGTCCGGCCCGGTCAAATTGACCTGGTACCACGGGGACAAACGCCCACCGCAGTTTGCCGAAGGGAAACTTCCCCAATGGGGCAACGGCACGCTCTTTGTCGGCAGCAAAGGCATGCTGCTAGCTGACTACGATAAACATGTTCTACTGCCGGAAGCCAGCTTCGCCGGATTCAAACCACCCGCCGAATTCATTCCCAATTCCATCGGACATCACAAGGAATGGACCGAAGCCTGCAAGGGCCGTGGAAAGGCCCTGTGCAGCTTCGACTATTCCGGCCCTCTGACCGAGGCCGTTCTCCTGGGCAATATCGCCCACCGCGTCGGACGTGAATTCGCCTGGGATGCCCACAACATCCGAGCCGTCGGCGTGCCCGAAGCCGAACAATACCTCCAACACCGCTACCGCGCCGGTTGGACCCTGTAAGTCGGAGCACATCAGAGTAGAAGCGGCGTCTCGCCGCTTTTCCTCGAGTCTAGCCATCAAGCCGTGGTTTTTGTCCATCCCGCACGGCATTTTTTGCGCCAGCCGTAGTCCACGGCGCTTCCCGCGTTATGGAGGAAGGGATGTCCGCCAGGTCTTGGACTGCGCCAACCCTCTGGCGCTTTGGAAACAGCCGTAAAATCGAAAGACGCAAGAGTTCCTTGTCGCATTCCTCAGGTTCCGAGCCCAAAGCAGGAATAAAAGCCGCAGTCCAAAACTGGTTACGAGCAGGTCAAAACTTGAGGGTGGGTGACTTTTCAGCGGACTCGTCAGAGGCCGAAAACATTTAGAGCGAGTCAATGAATTCATCGGTCGACACGCCCGCCAACTTAAGGGCACTCCGCTACGAGCCAATCCGTCTCAGAATCGGGATAGATAACGGCGGTAAGGATCATACTTGAAGGTGAATAGGACAACGTTTCATAGGAGTACAGACAGAAGTTGGACAACGCCGACTCAAAACAGGGCTCGATTCCGCCCTATCCAACCAACTCTCCCTCCAAACCGGATAGGCGGATTTCCCGTATCCGGCATTCCAGCCAGGGAGTCACCCGCGCCTTGTGGGACTGGAGTTGAGTTTGGCCTTTAAGCAACGTTGACCGATCGGCCTCTCGGCAATACCTCTTGCAGGGGAAGAATCTGACTTTAAAGTCGGTTCTCTTTGAGGCATCCGTCTGTTGAACATCCCCGCGCTAATTCGTCTCCGAAAACGCTCTCCGATCATGACTTTCGTTGAATCTGCATCCAGTTCCACCGCATTGCCGTTGACCGATATTTTTCTTCGCCGACACCTCGGGCCGCGAACGGATGAGGCTACCGCCATGGCCAAGACCTGCGGATTTGATTCCGTGGATTCCCTCGTCAATGCCGCCGTCCCGGCCTCGATTCGGCTCCAGTCCAGTCTCAACCTTCCGACGCCCCTTTCTGAATTTGAAGCCCTCGCCCATCTGCGTTCTATCGCCAGCCGTAATCAAATCTACCGCTCATTCTTGGGGATGGGCTACTACGACACCATCACCCCACCGGTCATTCAGCGCAATATCCTGGAAAACCCCGGTTGGTACACGCAATACACACCCTACCAGGCCGAGGTATCCCAAGGTCGACTCGAAGGCCTGCTCAATTTCCAGACCCTGGTTGCAGATCTAACCGGACTCGATATCGCCAACGCCTCACTTCTGGATGAAGCGACCGCCTGCGCCGAAGCGATGACTTTTTGTCATCGCCTCGCTTCTGCCGATAACACAAGCAACGCTACGGCTCGAAATCAGTTCCTCGTTTCCCATGATCTCCATCCGCAAAATATAGAACTGGTCCAGACGCGTGCCCATGCCCTGGGATTTGATGTCGAGGTCAGCGATTGGCGAAAATGGGAACTGACGCCAGCGACCTTCGGAATCCTCCTTCAATACCCGGGCACGTTGGGCTCCGTCGATGACCTGCGCGAAGTCATTGCGTCCGCCAAAAAAGCCGGGATTTTTGTCGTGGTAGCCACCGATCTCCTGGCCCTGACCCTTTTAACACCCCCCGGCGAATTCGGGGCCGACGTTGCCGTCGGCAGTGCCCAGCGATTCGGCGTGCCCCTTGGTTACGGCGGACCGCACGCCGCTTTCTTCGCCACCCGCGACGCTTTTAAGCGCCAAATGCCCGGGCGATTGGTCGGTGTCTCCAAGGATTCCCGAGGCAAACCCGCCCTTCGCCTCTCACTCGGCACCCGCGAACAGCACATCCGACGCGACAAGGCCACGTCCAATATCTGCACGGCCCAAGCCCTGCTCGCCAACATGGCCATGGCCTACGCCTGTTACCACGGTCCATGCGGATTGTATGCCATCGCCGACCGTGTCCATCACCTGACCCGAATCCTGGCTGACGGTCTTACTCGTTTGGGACTTCAGGTCGTGAATCCCACCTTTTTCGACACCTTAACCATCAAAGTCGCCGATGCCGATGTTGTCGTCCAAACTGCCCTGGGACATCAAATCAACCTGCGCCGAGTAGACGCCCACCACGTGGGGGTCTCGCTCGATGAACCAACCACTCTCGCGGAAATCGATACCCTGCTTCATGTCTTCAATGGCGATCGGAAGCCCGGCTTTGCCGCCTCCGATCTGCAACCAGCCGAGGTGGCTCTTCCACGGCGGACTTCCACGTTTCTCCGCAACGCTGTTTTCAATCGTTATCACAGTGAGACCGAGCTTCTGCGTTATCTCCGCCGACTTGAATCGAAGGACTTGTCGCTTTGTCAAAGCATGATCCCCTTAGGGTCTTGCACCATGAAGCTCAATGCGACCTCCGAATTAATGCCCGTCAGTTGGCCGGAATTCGGTAAGCTGCATCCGTTTGCTCCCGTGTCCCAAGCCCAAGGGTACCATCGGATGTTTCAAGACCTCGAAACGTGGCTGGCGGAAATCACCGGCTTTGATGCCATCTCCCTTCAGCCGAATTCTGGCTCTCAGGGTGAATATGCTGGTCTCCTCGTCATCCGCGCTTATCTCAAAGCAAAAGGAGAGGCCAATCGTGATGTCTGCCTGATCCCCACCAGCGCTCACGGTACCAACCCGGCCAGCGCCGTGCTCGCCGGACTCCGCGTTGCCGCCGTCGCTTGTGATTCCGATGGGAACATCGACTTGGCCGATCTTCGGGCCAAGATCGAGCTGCATCGCTCCAAGTTGGCCTGCCTGATGGTGACCTACCCCAGCACCCATGGGGTCTTCGAAACTACCATCAAAGAGATTTGCCAACTCGTCCACGAAGCTGGCGGGCAAGTGTACATGGACGGAGCCAACTTGAATGCCCAGGTCGGCTTGACCTCCCCCGGCGAGGTCGGGGCCGACGTCTGTCATCTCAATCTTCATAAGACCTTCTGTATCCCTCACGGTGGTGGTGGTCCAGGGATGGGCCCGATCGGCGTCGCCGCCCACCTGGCTGATTTTCTACCCACTCACTCCGTGGTTTCGCTCGGCGGCAATCACCGAATCGGGGCGGTGTCCGCTGCCCCATGGGGTAGTGCCAGCATCCTCACCATTTCCTGGGTTTATATCGCCATGATGGGTGCCGCCGGTCTGACCGAGGCCACGAAAGTGGCCATCCTCAACGCCAACTACATCTCGAAACGTCTGGAAAACCATTTCCCCACTCTCTATCGGGCGAATGGTCTGGTGGCCCATGAATGCATTCTCGATTTGCGCCATTATAAGTTTGTGACCGCTGAAGATGTCGCCAAGCGTCTTATGGATTACGGATTCCATGCTCCTACCTTGAGCTGGCCTGTCGCTAACACCTTGATGGTTGAACCCACCGAGTCCGAAGGTAAAGCCGAGTTGGACCGTTTCTGCGACGCCATGATCGCCATCCACGCCGAAATCGTGGAAATCGAGAGCGGCAAGGCCGATCCAAAGAACAACCTCCTCAAGCACGCCCCGCACACAGCGGATGTGGTCACTGCCGATGTTTGGAATCGTCCGTACCCCCGTGAAACCGCCGCCTACCCGGTGCAAAGCCTCCGCGAATTCAAGTTCTGGCCCGCCGTTGGCCGCGTCGACAATGTCTACGGCGACCGCAACTTGGTCTGTTCCTGCGTCGGCATGGAAGCTTACCAGTAGGTAGAAGCGTAACCACCCAAAGTGGAAGCGGCGTCTTACCGCTTTCCCAAATTTGTCCATGTCGTAGCGCGCCTACCTTGAGTTTAAGTAGAAAAATGTATTCAACCCCAACTCGGGGGGATGGCACTTAGATAAAAGGGGGGCAGTGGTTTTTGTCCGTGTATCGCTGCCTTTTTTTGTTGTGGCTACTACAGTCCAAGGCAGTTCCCAAATAATGGAACAAGGGGATGTCCGCCAGGTCTTGGAGTGCGCCAGCCCTCTGGCGTTTTGGAAAAAGCCGCGATATAGACTGGGGGCCAGAGTTCACAGGTGCGCTTCAGCTTCCAACGCGAAAGCAATAGGACAACCGCATCCCAATAGGGAAGCTTGACACAAGGTCCAAGGTGACCAGCATCTGGCCCAATCGTCCTTATTTCGACACCAGTAGTTGGTGCGTCGACCGTCCCCAAAAGCCACCGATTACCTGCCATGGAACGTCCACCCGAATGCTTGGAAGAAGCTGTTTTTAGGGAAACTGCAAATCGGAAGATACTCTGGTCTGGAAGGTTTCGAGCGAGTTTCGCATGGGGATAAATCCGGAGATATCATCCTGGACCGCCAGATACGCAGAGGCGGCAAAGGGACTTATACTACGGAAACCGGCTTTTTGGCGTTGGCTGATTTTGCCGCTGCCGAAAGGGCCTTGACGCAAATGTTGGAGGCCTACAAGGCCCGATGGGCCGCCCATCACTGAGCATGCATGATTTCATGAAATTTCGATCTACCTTTTGGATTTGGCGCCTCCTCTGTGCTTCCGCCTGGCACGTCAGGGCAGGGGATACCCCCATCGTCTCCCCGGAAGTCCTACCCGATCATCGAGTCACCTTTCGCGTCCTGGCACCCAAGGCCTCCGATGTTCGACTCTGGGGAGACTGGATGGCCCCCAACACCCCCGAACCGATGTCCAGGGACGATCGCGGGGTATGGAGTCTGACCGTACCATCCCTCGACCCTGGCCTTTCCATCTACACCGTCAACATCGATGGCGTTACCACCCCCGATCCGATCAATCCACGGGTCAAATTGCGGGCGCGCACTTCCGCCAGTTTGGTTTCCGTTCCGGGAAATCCTCCCCAACTTTGGGAAGCGCATGATGTTCCGCACGGCCAATTGACCGTTCATTGGGCCAAATCCACCCTCTTGGGAGATACCCGGTTCTTTGTGGTCTACACCCCACCCGGGTATAATCCCAGAGCTTCGGCCAAATATCCCGTCCTTTACCTCCTGCACGGGAGTAACGATACCCCGCTTGGATGGACCGATGTTGGCAAAGCCAACTTTATTCTCGATAATCTGATCGCCGAAAAACGGGCCAAATCGATGGTAATGGTGATGCCTTGGGGGCATGCCGTCCCTTTCGACGGCCCTCAGGACAACAACAACGCGCTTTTCGAACGGTACCTGTTGGACGAAATAACACCCGCCGTAGAACAAAACTATCGCGTCAAAACCGACCGGACGCATCGCGCCATCGTCGGCCTCTCAATGGGCGGCGGACAAGCCTTACAAATTGGGTTGGGCCATTTGGACCGATTTGGTTCCATCGGGGCATTTAGCGCAGCCGTTCCGTCCAGGTTTGACGAACGCTTCAAAGCTGTGCTGGAAGCCCATGACTCCACCAATCGAAAGCTAAATCTCTTCTGGATCGGATGCGGTCGTCAGGACGGAGCATTTGATGCCAACCAATCCTTGTCCGAGTTGCTTTATCGCCATTCAATTCACCACTCCTTCTCCGCCGAGGATGGCCACCACAATTTTGCCTTTTGGCGCCGCCAACTCGCTGAAGTGGCTCCTCAACTCTTCAAAGGCGATTGATTGAAAGTGGAGATGCATCCGCGCTCGGTAAAAACCGTGCGACTCGAACGATTCGATCACGTTTTTGTTGCTAAAGTGTCACTAAATTGTCAAAAAATCCACGAGCGACGAGAAAGCTCCTTCTGGCCGCTTCATTCTTAACGGCAAACGCAAAACTCTATGGGCGACAAATCTCCAAAATCGAACGACAAGAAAGCTGGCCAAAAACAAGCCAAGGAAACCAAGGCGGTAGCGGCAAAATCCGCCGCAGCTGCAGCCAAGTCTGCACCAGCCAAGAAAAAGTGATTTAATAACCAATGGTTGGCGGAGCGAGCTGTCGTGTAGCCAATGGCTTTTGGGCTGGTCATTACCTTGGATACTAGCCTCGACGTCGGTTCACAGTGATTCGGCAGGACAGGATGGGTCCGCTGAATTCTTGACCTCTTCTAGACTCTCCATCGCTAGTGCCTTTGCTGTGCTGGCCGTTTCTTCCGTCTGCTTGGCCGCTGAAACGTCTAAGCCCTACACCATCATCAATACCGCCCAATACATGGGCACCGGCGGTATCGACTATGTCTATGCCGACAATGACGCCCGTCGACTTTATGTCCCTCGCGGCAATAGCATCCTTGTTTTCGACTTGGATACGCTCAAATCGGCGGGCGAAATTCCCGAAACCGGCGGACGCGGCGTGGCGGTGGACCCCAAATCGAATCATGGCTTTAGCAGCAGTCGGCCCGTGACCATGTTCGATACCAAGACCTTGGCGGTCATCAAGAAGATCGAGGTCCAAGGCGGTCCTGACGGTATCCTGTTTGAGCCCCTCTCGCAGCGGGTTTTCATTTTCAGTCATAGCCAGCCCAATGCTACAGTGATCGATCCCAAAGACGGAACCATCGTTGGGACCATCGATTTAGGCGGAGCACCAGAGCAAGCTGCCAGCGACGGAAAGGGTCACTTATATGTCGATATTGAGGATAAGGACAAGGTGGCCGTGGTGGACGTTCAATCGCTAAAGGTAACGGCTCAATATGAGTTGGGAGGGCAGGGTGGCACGCCGGCAGGACTAGGATTGGATGCCAAAAATGGAATCTTGTTCGTCATGTGTCGGAACCCGGCCAATTGCGTGGTGATGAGTGCCGCCGACGGAAAAATTTTGGCGACCTTGCCAATCGGTAAGGGGTCCGATGGGGGCGGCTTCAACCCCAATACCTTGGAAGCCTTCAGCTCCCAAGGTGACGGCACGTTGACTATCATCCACGAAAACAGCCCGAATTCGTTTGAGGTCACCCAAACCGTCACCACCAAGTCCCGGGCCAAGACCTCCACATTGGACACCAAGAACAATCGGATCGTCCTGATCACGACCGAACCGGCTCCGAATGCCCCAGGGGCGGCCAACGCTCCGGTGGCCGCCGCAGGTGCTCCCGGACCCGGCCGCGAAGGCGGACCAGCCGGTGGCCCTCCCGACGGCCAACGTCGCGGGGGAGGCGGACGCGGCGGCCCCGGTTTCCTCGATATTCTCGCTGTTGGCCGCTGAAGTCGGCCATAAATGGAAAGGAAATGAGCGTTCTGCTTCCGCCGCAGACGCGCCCATTCTGCTTCTGCCAACCCCACCGGGGTTGAGCTACAAAGCCCAGGGTTGGCCCGTCTGCGGGCCTACCCTGGGGGCATTGTTTATTAATAGTCTTCAACCCCATCGGGGTGTGCGCTGGCGAAGCCAGCAACAACGTGGTCGGCATGTCTGGAAGTGTTGCTGGGTTAAGACAGGAGATTTCCTCCGGTGCTGGGCCGCAAGGCACGGCAACTGCCGGTACAAGCCTTAAAGGCAAGGCCAAGCGGGCTGGGGGAGAAGTCGGAGGTTCCCGTAGTAGTGTTGAGGCGCAGGACAGCAGAACCTGTGCGGAGCGAAGGGGAACCACTTGTGCTCAGGCGAGTCGAAGTAGTGCGGGACAGGGAGATGACTGGGATGACTTGCAAAACGAGTGGTCTCGGACAACAACTCCCGCAAAAGTTCAGAAACTGCAACGGACGCTATATCGGAAAGCTAAGGCGGAGCCGAAATACCCGTTCTATAGCCTTTATGGAAATCCGATAACGAGCACTCGGAGAGCCGTATTCGGGAAAACCGCCCGTACGATTCGATGCAGGGGCGGAGTCAGACGGTCATTGGCCCTTGGGCCTCTCAATCCGTCGGCTCCGCTTACTCTACTGAACACATTTTCCTCTAAGGCCTACTCGACCGGCTTTACCTCAATCAACCTCGCCGATCTTCCGGGCAATTGGCCCAGATCATATTGGCCAGCGTGGATGCCCAGGTTTTCGCCGGTCCAAAAATCGGTTAGCCGAGACCGTACGGGCAAAGAAAAGCTCCGTGCCTTCGGTTTGTCGCTCCAGTTAAAGACGGAGACCATTTGCCGACCGGGCAGTGCCGTGGTCCCAATCGTAAATTCCTCGTCGGCAAAGCGCGCACAAACGCCAGTCGGCGGGGCCAGCTTTCGCAGCATTTCTAATCGATGCGGGGTCATTTGTGTCAAATTGTCTCCGCTCAGCAACATTCCGCCGGTGGCGAATATCCAGGTCGCATGGAATTGGTATTCATTATCGGGGACATTGCCTGTGGTGATTAAATGGCCGCCCGCGTCCATCACATCTTTCGACCCGCCATCGCTGAGGACAATGCAGTCCGGATCATTCCACCAGAGACGCCCATTTTGCCATCCACGCAGGAGGTTCTCACGACCGATGTGGGAAAAGCTCGACCACGATCGATCGATGTCGAGGGAACTGCGCGAGGCGTGGATGAGACCGAACGAGGCCCAGATAGGGTGGTTGCAGCCCAATAAAAGTGCATCACCGGAGCCCCGTCGAATGGCCTCCATACCTCGCCGATAGGCCTCGATTCGCGTTGCTTTGGGATCATAATGGTGCCCACTTGGGAGAGTTGCCCAATAATTGGCGTCAAGCTTGAAATAGGTGCAGCCCCAATCCTGACGCAATGTGCGAAATAGCTCCTCCAGGAATTTCTGGGCTTCCGGATGGGTGCCGTCTAAGGCGTACCAAGGTCCCAGCCGCCAGCCGCCAAATCCGACCTTGTCCGAACGAAGCGGATGTCCGGTGTCGTCCTTTACAAACCATTGTGGGTGCTCCTTGAACAATCGCGATTCGCCGCTGGCGATGAAGGGCGCAACCCAAAGTGCTGGCTCAAAGCCACGGTCGCGGACTTGTTTGAGAACCCCCTGAATCCCACCGCCAAATGCCTTGCCCGTTTCCAGCCAGTCCCCCATCCATGGCTGGTAACCGTCATCCACCTGAATATACCGTAACGCAGGCAGATTCTTGGCAATCCAGTCGAGGTTATCCGTGATGTTTTTTGCCGTAACCGATTGACCGAAACAATACCAGGAGCACCACCCGGTCGGGATGGGATCATGGCGAAGTCGGGGATGATTCCGGTTGATGCCGTCCGTTAATTGGTCGAACAGCTTTTCCCGGTCTCCACCGCTAGCCGCGAGCAGTTCTTCCAAGTCCCATGATTCGCCTGCTGCCAACTCCAAATCTTCGGTCTCAATCACACCATGGACCTCATCTCGGTTGATCTCAAACTTTCCATTGAACCGGCGGCAGGAGGTGAAACCAAAGAGCAGACGGTCGGCGTTGGATGGTGCCAGAGTCAATAATCCATAGACCGTTCGAAAACCCGCTGCTTCCGGGAGGCGGTAGTGGGATCGGTCGGTGTAGGAACCGACATCTTCCGGGTGGGCGAGCGTCCCAGCCGTTTGCGACAGCATTTGGAATCCTTCGCCATAGATGGGTGTTTCAGGCGCAAGACCATGGCGAATCCGGAACAAATCCACTTCATGTACGCGGATGCTCTTCGCTCCGGTATTCGTTAGACGAGGCCGGCAAACAGAACCTTCCCAGCGAAGCGTCAGATGAAGATCGCGCGTGTCCATCCCGTCGGTGCCGACGATGGCGAACTGGGTGTTCGTCTGAATGTTCGCCAGCAAATCCGTTGCCCGTTGCGCGTTGGATTGGGCCGCCGCTTGCACAACCGCCACCAGGAATCCCATGAGGGCAATTCGGACGAGCGGCTCTAATAGGCGGGAGGCGCGAAAGAAGAACGGGAACACCGACGAAGCTTCGTCGAAACAGTGGTAAAGCGAAAAGCGCTAAATTCCACCAGACGGAACGTAGTCAGGGCAGGGGTCCGCTCGCACTAGAGGGAATTTGATTTCCTGCGACCCTCAAGACGGCTTACCTAGGCCCATGAAACTGACGGAATTGCGTCTCGGCATGTCGGTGGTACATCCCCAGTATGGATCGGGCGTTGTAAAAGCCATCAATGAACACGCCGCTGAAATCCTTTTTAGCGATGGACGAAAGCCGGTGGAGCCCGAGTCCAGCTCGCTCATGCCCGCTGAACCGCAGGCGCAATTATCGGCACTGCATGTTCCCCTGGCTCGACTGATTGAAGAAACCGTCGAAGCCCTGGCCGACCGACTCGGGTTGGAAAAGCCGGACACGCAAGCTCGAAGCCTGGCTCCCAAATGGCGCGGGGGAAAATTGGTCCTGCACCCCCAGGATCCCACCCTGGCAACCAAGGAGATCGAGCTCGAGGTTTTCTTCCACAAAATCGTTATGGTGCGAAACAACCTCCGCGTGCTGGAGCAAAAGATCAACGCCAGTGAAAACCTGACCAGCGCTGAAAAGTTTGACTGGCAACAGTACATCACCAAGTGCTACGGCTCCTTGACCACCTTCAATGTCCTGTTCAAAGACAAGGAGGAGCAGTTTTAGGGCATGTTTTCGAGGTGGCCATCGCAACAGGTTGGTTCAAAAATAAATCAAATTCAACTATTTAGTCCGCAATCCCTTCCCACCTCCTCCGCTTTAGCTCGCCTTGACCTCAATTCTTGCGATATGGATTGTCGCCGGTGTCGCAAGTACATGAATCTCCCGAATCAACTAACCGTTTCTCGTTTTGTCCTGACGGGAGCCTTTTTCGGGATCATTTTCTCCCGTTTTCCCGGCTATGAAACGACCGCTTTTCTTGTTTTCGGCGTCGCTGCACTAACCGATTTCCTCGACGGACGAATCGCTCGTCAACGGGGATTGGTTACCCACTTCGGTATCCTGATGGACCCTTTGGCAGACAAGATACTCACCTGCACCGCCTTTATCGCCTTTGTCGAGCGAGGCCTCGTTCCTGCCTGGATGGTGGTGATCATTGTGGCCCGTGAACTGGCGATCACCGGCCTCCGATTACTGGCGGCATCGCGTCAGGTGGTTTTGGCGGCGGAGCGGTACGGTAAGCACAAGACCGTGTCTCAAATCGTCGCAATCATGGCCATCCTGTTGACCCTCAGCTATCCGCATTGGGGTGATTTGGCTCAAAATCTCCTGGGTGCCGAACTGTACGGGCGTCCCTGGACCCAATGGCTGGCGCGGATATCCACCTGGACCGCTGCTCTGCTCACCCTCTGGAGCGGAAGTGTCTATCTCTGGCGGAATCGACGCTTGTATCTCGACGACCTATGACCGAAGGCGAGTTGAGCGCCCCGCCCAGTCGGTTGAATGGGATGGACCGTTGCATTTTGTGGGTCGCTGAAGGGTTCGGCAGCGGCAGGCTCAAACCAGGACCCGGCACCTGGGGTTCTGTGGTCGGGTTGTTATGGTCGTGGCTCCTCCTGGCCATCGATTCACCAATAGGAAGGTCGGTTGGGTTGATTTCGGCGATTGCAGTGGCTGTGCCGGTGTGTTCCAAAGCGGAAAAGCTATTGGGACGAGAAGACCCGCCATCGGTAGTCTTGGACGAAATCGTCGCCATGCCGCTGGCCTTCGCTCTGCCCATCTGGCTGCACCCGGGAATCTTGGGCGATCCGGGGCATATCCCTAAGCTCCATAACTGCGCCGGGTGGGTGCTGGGGTTTCTCGGCTTTCGTCTGTTCGACATCTTCAAACCATGGCCGATTGCCCAGTTGCAGTGCCTTCCAGGTGGTTGGGGAATCGTCGCGGACGACTTGCTGGCAGCCTTTATTGCCTCGTTGATTCTATTGGCGCTGCCCGAGTGGGCTTGAATGATTCCCTTCCCCCCAAGGATCGTCGCAACTTTTTGGGGAGCCGACTGTTAGACCCTGCACGAACAAACGGCAGTATGGCTTTCGCATCTCTCCAATCCATTCTCGAACGCGCCGGTCTTGCGACCCGAGACCAATTTACCAGTTGGTCCGACAATTGGCGTAAACTGGCTGCCGCCGGGGATGTCGAACCGCAATTGGCCTTTTTTGCCAAGGAAGGCGGTTTGTCCGAGGAGCAGTTCCTTCAACGGCTGGCGTCCGCACTCGGTTGGCCATTTTTGGAGGCGGCAAAGCTAACGGTCAGCAATGACGTTCGGAAACGGGTCTCCACCAAGACGGCCTTCCAATTTGCCGTCTTGCCTGCAGGAATCGAAAATGGGGTCTTGCAACTCGCCTGCCATAATCCCTTCGATCCGGCGATGCAGGCTGCGGTGCAGTTTGATTGCCAGGGCCCGGTGAAATTCGGGCTCGCCACCCGGGGGGAAATCGAAAAAGCCCTGAAGAAATACTACGGTGTCGGTGCCGAGACCCTCGATGAGATGGGAGCAGAGGAAACCATCGATCTCGAACTGACCGATGACCGAGAAATCACCGAAGACGACCAGGATGCGAGCGTCATCAAGTTCGTGAACCAGGTCATTTGGGAAGCCTTTAAGGACCGCGCCACCGACATTCATTTCGAACCTTCCGAAGACGATCTCCGAATCCGCTACCGCATCGACGGCATCCTGCATCAAACGCCGCTGCCACCCCAAATCAAGCGGTACCAGGCGGCACTCGTCTCGCGCATCAAGGTGATGAGCGGCATGAACATCGCGGAAAAGCGACTGCCGCAGGACGGGCGTATCAATGTCCGGATTAAAGGTGAAGAAATCGATATTCGCGTCTCGACCGTCCCCACGGTATGGGGTGAGTCCGTGTCCTTGCGTCTGCTGACTCGTGGGAAGATCTTCTTTGGTCTGGAAAAACTCGGGTTCTGGCCCGACGAAGACGCGGCCATCCGGGAGCTCATCGTCAAGCCTCACGGTATTTTCCTGGTTACCGGTCCAACCGGTTCGGGAAAATCCACGACGCTTTATGCGTTCTTAAGCACGATAAATTCCGTCACCAAACGGATCATGACCATCGAGGAGCCGGTGGAATACGAGCTCAAGGGGATCAATCAGATTCCGGTGCGACCCGACATCGGTTTGACCTTTGCCGTCGGCCTCCGCCATATCCTGCGACAGGACCCCAACATCATCATGGTGGGTGAAATTCGCGATCTGGAAACGGCCGAGATCGCGATTCGCGCCTCACTGACAGGCCACTTGGTTTTCAGCACCCTCCACACCAACGATGCCCCGAGCGCCTTTACCCGGTTGATCGACATGGGGATCGAACCGTTCCTGGTGGCATCCTCATTGGAAGCCGTCATGGCTCAACGTCTGGTCCGGACGATTTGCAAGTCCTGCCGGCGTCCCCATCCGGTCGAGCGCGACTACCTTCTCCGCATCGGCTACCCCGAAGCCGAAATCGCCAGCACGGTTTTTCAAAAAGGAGTTGGCTGCGAAGAATGCCGTCAACTCGGTTATCAGGGCCGAACAGGCATTCACGAATTACTCCTGGTAACCGAGGCCATCCGTCCATTGGTCATGAATCGGGCGGCAGCTTCCACCATTGCCCAGGCAGCTCGACGGCAACACATGCGGACCCTTCGTGAAGACGGATGGCGAAAGGTTCAGATCGGTCAGACCACCCTCGAAGAGGTGCTCCGCGTGACTCAAAATGAGGAGCATGTCCGCGCTCTGGTTGAAGAAGTAAAGGTGGTCGCCGAATGAAAACAAACCGTTCACGGGTCAAGAGCTGTCAGATTCTTCTGCGCAATAAGGACTCCCGCCAGGTTTGGATGTTTGCGGTTGGTAAAGATAAACTGTCCTTCTCGTCCGAAGTCAGTGCCGCTCACGAGTCACCATTGCCCGCTGGGACGCGTCAGCGCGACTGGCAGGAGTTGCTCCAACCTCGCCTGAACATTGCCTGCCTCCCGTCGGGATTGGTGTTTGTGCGGGTCATCCAATTGCCCGCAGGATCAGCGGACGAAATTCCCAGCATGGTGGAGTTCGAGTTGGAGAAGGTCTCGCCCCTTCCAACCGCCCAGGTTGTCTGGACTTTTGAAGTTTTGGAGCGATCACCCGAAGGCCTTTCTACGGTCTTGGTCGTTGTTGCAGCGCGCAATGCCGTTGAAGAGTTCCTCGGAGGCCTTGAGGTTGGTGGATTCATCGCCCATTGCCTGGATGTGCCTTTGGTTCGTGAATTGCGGTCCCTCCAGCCCACTGAGGACGGCATTTGGATATTAGTCGAGGACAGCCAATCGGAACGGACCGTTTTGGCTGCCTGGAGGGTAGGTGGTATCTGGCGCGAGGTCACCCTGATTCGCTTGGCAGAGGGGGATGCCGGAGCAGAACAGTTGCTTCAACAATTGGCCTGCGGAGCTTGGGGCGGAGAATTGGCGGGTTGGTTGCAGGCGGTGCCCCCGGTCCACCTGAGAGGTTCGCCCGAAGCGGCTCATTTGCTGACCGAGCCACTCGCTAGGTGGCAGGGGCAGGAGGTTCAGGTTGAACCCCGACTGGCACCTCAGGTATTGGCCCATGCCGGTGCTACTTACCATCTGGAGAGTGCCGCGTCATCTCTCGTGCCACCCGAGGTCGTTGCACGCCACAGGAATCAACTGATCGACCGCCTTTGGATCAAGGGCCTTGGTAACGTGGGGATTACCTATCTATTCTTTGTTTTTTGCTATTTCGCCGTTCTCAAATATCAGGAGCATCAACTGGACGATACCCGCGCCGAGGCTGTTTCCCTGGGAAAAACCTATACCAACACCCTCCAGCTAAAAGAGCGTATCACGGTGATCCAAGGGCAAATCGACCTGCGCTTCGCTGCCCTGAATGCCTGGCGTGCCGCAGTGGAGCGTCTCCCTGAGTCCATGACGCTTTCACGGTTGAATTTTGACAAGGGGCGCACGCTGAAGCTCCTTGGGACCGTCCCGGCGGAAAATATTCCCGACGTGACCCGTTTTAATTCAGAACTTAAAAAGGTGATGATTGACGGACAGCCGCTCTTTGCCAGCGTGACGCCTGCCAATATCCGTTCCCAGGCCGGACCATCCGCGTGGGACTTTGAAGCGGTCTTGCGCCGCTCGGAAAGCCCATGACCACCTGGCTCGACAAGCTCAATCTGCAACCGCAGGAGCGGCGTGCCGTTCTGGCCGGTCTGGTCCTCCTGGCTCTGGTTTTCAACTACTGGTTCATCTGGCCGTATTTTTCCGAATGGTCCCAGGTCAATACCGAACTGGAAAAGGCGGAGGCGCGTTGCGCGAACTTTCGGAAAGAAATTGCCAAGGCCAAGGATTATAAGACTCGCCTCGCTGAGTTGGAGAAAAAGGGAGCCGGTGGAGTCTTGGAGGAAGACCAGGCGAATCGTGTCCAGGCAACCATCCAAACCGAGGCCTTCAATCACAATATCAATATCACCCGGCTCACCGCAACCCGCGGCTATGGGCCTACCAACGCCTTCTTCAATGAAGAGGTGGCGGTCGTCGATGTCGTTGCTGGCGAAGATGAACTGATCGGTTTCCTTCACGCACTCGGTTCGGGTGATTCGATGATCCGGGTTCGCGACATGAACAACCTCGGATTGGACCCCAGCCAGCAGCGCTTGATGGCTAAACTTTCCTTGGTGGCCAGTTTCCAAAAGAAGGTTATCGCTCCACCGGCCGCTGCGGCAATTCCCGCCCAGCAAAGCACAGCGAAGACAACGGTGTTGCCCAAGACCAACGCCCCAATAAAAGCGGGTAATTCCAATTTACCCGCCAGGAATCCCGGGACCAATGGCCCCAGAGGACTCGCATCGACCAACCGCCCGTCGGCTACGAATCCGTCGGCCAATAAAAAATAGGCTCTCTCGTGAACGCATTCCGCTCGCTCTTCTTTGTCCCGCCGCTGTTTGCCGGTGTGATATTGGCTCAGGACCCAACGCCTCCCGGCCCAACCCCGCCAGGCGATCCGACGGCTCCATCCGCACGCCCTACCATCGGTCCAAACCTTCCGGCTCCCGGTCGTCCGGTTACTGGTAACCCGCCCGCGCTTCGTCGGCCTCCAGGTGCCGCAACGAACGCTGCACCTGGCGGACCGGCGTTTCCGGGTGCAGTCCGTCCTAATGCGCAAGTGCGCCCCGGTGTCCCAACCGCCCAACCGCCGAGTGCCGCCGCCGCCGCAGCGGCAGCAGCAGCGGCTAATGCCTCGACCGAGGCGGCCGTTGCGGCGGCCAACGGGGCAACCAACGCCCCGGGCGACGATGTCACCGGTGGGGATAGCGATGATATCATCGAGTTCCGGAAAATGGACCTCAACCAGTTCCTCGACCAATATTCGGAAGTTGCCAAGAAGACCGTCCTCCGGGGCCCCGGTCTGCCGACACCCCAGATTGATTTCAAGCCAGTGACCAGCTTGACTCACGACGAATTGGTCCAGATTTTTGACACCATTCTCGCCTTGAACGGTGTCACCATCGTGCCGACGGGCGAAAAGGTTGTCTTGGCTGTCCCCTCAGCTTCAGCCGGCCAGGAAGGTGAAGCCTTCAGCAAATTTACCAGTTCGACCAATTATCCCGAGGCCAGCGTTTACACCACCCACATTGTGCAGGTGAAGCACATGCAGGTCGAGGAAGCCGCCGATCTTTGTCGCCAATTCGCCAAGAACCAAAATGGCATTATCGGACTTCCTTCAGCTAAAACTCTGATTATTCGCGATTATGCGATTAATATTAAGCGAATGCTGGAAATGCTCGCCAAGGTCGATGTCGTGCCTGAGCAGACCTACGAGCTGGAGGTCATTCCCATTAAATACGGTCGCGTGGAAGACATCTACGCAACGATGAGTGCCGTGATCGGCGGTGGCGGTGGCGGCGGATTTGGTGGGGCAGGGGTTGGTAGAACAGGAGCGGGCGGCTTCGGTGCTGGCGGAGGGGGGCTGGGTCGTTCGGGTGGTCTGGGCACCTCGGGTGGTATTCGGTCCGGTGGATTCGGAACAGGCGGATTCGGAACGGGTGGCTATGGCACTGGCGGTTATGGTACAGGCGGAACCAGTTACGGAACCGGTGGCTATGGGACATACTCCAATGAAGGATTTACTCCCGTCGGGGCATCCGATTCTGGGGCGATCAGCCCCATGCAGGTGGCCGCCCCAGTTCGCACGACCGCACCGGCAGCCGGTGCTGGCGGAACCTTCCAGCAGCGCTATAATTCGGCCAATCGAAGCGGTGGACAGCGAGGCGACGTCGAACCGCTAGTGGGCGACGCCCAGATTACCCCCGATATGCGAGGGAATTCACTGATTGTCTATGCCAACAAGAAAGATATGGCGACGATCAAGCGAGTTCTCGAAAAGGTGGATACGCTGCTTCCTCAGGTATTGATCGAAGGGGTTATCATGACCGTGGACCTCTCCAAAGGATTGGATTGGTCGGCCAGTGGCGGCCAAAGCGTGAAGTCCTTTGGTTCTAAGCCAAGTGTTTTGGGTGCTGGAGCGGTCAATAATCCAAGCAAGACGACCCCATTGAGTGCCATCAGCTCCCTTACGAGTGGTATTACCAATCTTCCCACGGCAGATGGTTTTGGATACGTGGCGCAGTTGGGCAAGAACTGGAATGCCGTGGTAAGCGCAGCGGCCAGCGATTCGCGTACGGAAATCATCCAACGCCCCCGAATTATTACCTCTCACGCTACCCAGGCAGAATTCTTTGTCGGTGATTCCATCCCGTATCGCCAGGGCGGGTACAGCTATGGAGGCTCGGAGAGTTACACCTATTCATCCTTGCCAGTCGGCATCCGCTTGTCGGTTCAACCTTACATCACTCCCGATGGTTTGGTCGTCATGCAAGTGCAGCAATCGATCGATAGCGTGGTCGGTACCGTCGATACTTCCACCGGCATCCCTCCCCAGACGTCGCAGAAAAGCGCCAACTCTGTCGTCTCCGTTATGAGTGGTGATTCCATCTTGCTCGGCGGCTATATCAATAACCAACGTGATCGCGCCAGTTCAGGGGTTCCTTTCCTGAAAGACATCCCCGTTCTCGGTTACCTGTTCAAAACGGATAATCGATCTTCCTCAAAAAGCGAACTGATGGTCCTGATTCGTCCCACCATCCTCACCAGCCCGCGCGAGGCCGCCAAACTGGCTGAGCGCCAGCAACATGAAAGCGGTGATATTCGCGAACTGGAAATCAACTTCGAAGCCCAGGAGAAAGCCTCGCGGGAAAAGGCGGCCAAGCTCGACGGTAAGAGCGGCTGGAAGAAATAAGCTCAGGACTTCTGACCTCGCGCTTTGCGCAATGAAGAGGATGAAAAAAGGTGGTCCCCAAAAGATGAAAGGAAAGGAGACGCCGATTTTACCTCTGCCCACCCCAATGGGGGTTGAGAAACAAAGCCCAGGGTTGGCCCGTCTGAGGGCCTACCCTGGGTGATCGTTTAAGATTCTTTCAACCCCAACGGGGTGTGCGCTGACTTTAAGTGTGCTCGGCTTTTCGTTTGCAGTGGGGCACGGTTCGGGCGGACGGGGAGGTCTGGTGACCTGCGATACATCCGATAGGACTGTCGGTGGTACGGTTATTCGCCGCGCTTTTCAACCAGTCGGGGCCACGACACTTCCATGAGGTCAGCAGTCCTGAGGCTTGATCTTGCCCAACCTAACGCGAATCGTTTACCGAGCCAGTTACGCTTCCTCGGAATCGCAGCCACAGCCTTCACCACAGTCCTCGGGAAAATCATCTGCTGTCGGAATTCGACCGAGTTCAAAGGTCTTAGCGACATGTTCGCCCACCACCATTTGGAATCGGCGCATGGACTCTTGGGCGTCTAAAAACTGGCGAGCGACCGGATTATCTAGAAACCCATCCCGCAGCGTTTCGAATTGCGCGACTTCATCGTCATCCAGCGGCACGCCAAACTGTTGACGCTGTTGGAGGCTGTTTCCCTTTTCATTGAGCTCGGTGAGTTGCTCACGCAGGTTGGGGTCTGCGGCAAATCGTTCAACGCTCGCGCGGATTAATTGAAATTCCGGCAATTCCAGCAGTATGGAACAGAGCTCCTGGGTTTTGGCGAGCCAGACAGGATTGTCAGCGGCGGTGGTCATGGTCATGGAGAATCACTCCGGAATGGACGGACCATCCGCACCCGGCAGTTGTGAAACGGTAACGCGAGATTTCCTCACGGCCAATCGAATCAGACCCGAGCCGCAATCAAAGACCGCCTCGCCGCTGCCACTTCTTCAACCGCTGCCTTCGGAAGTCCAAGGTCTGCCGCTTCTGGCTCCCCGACCGCCTCATCCCGGTACAGTGTTATCGATACGTTTCGATTGTCGCGGATACAGGCCTTGATGGCATCCGGATGCTTTTCGCAACGCAGAATGGTTTTCCAGGATTCAATGTGCTTCGGCTTGTGAAAATCACTGTTGGCCAGGAACGGAAGCCGTTTGAGACTGACGGGGCTGAAAATGTTGTTTCGGTTGGCGATTTCCCAGGCATCCAGCAATGGGGCGTACCGTTCCTGGTTTTCCCAGAGGTAAAGTGTGTTCTTGCCCCACTCGGTGGTCATCACATGCGGGTGAGACGCCACTGCCAGACCGCTTTGGCGATGGATTTCCGTGATGGTATCCATCAGGTCCAATGCCGGATTGATTGGGGTTTTCAGGTCGATCCCCAAAAGGTGCGCGGAGGACTTTGGAGTCATTCCATCCTTGTTGAATTCGATGCCTGTCAGCAGAAGCATTGAATATTTGCGCCAGGCACGCCGACGCTCATTGGCAATGACCTCGAAGTATTCATCGAGTTGATTGGGAGACAAAACCATGTTGGTCAGGCGAACCAGTTTACCCAAGACGCGCCGCGGGTCCGCCAAGTGGTCCGTGATGCACAGGCAGTCAAATCTCCGCCGACCATAGAAATCAACCAATTCTGCCACCGACAAGCTGCCGTCTGAGTAGGTAGTGTGGGTGTGGAGATCGCAAAGAAGTTGTGGCAGTTCGCGGCGACGGGGGTGACTCCGTCGAGTCTCGATAAAATCTGGGTCGTGCTCAGACGCCAGTTCAATTGGGGAAATCGGCGCGATGGGAACGCTCGGAGCAACTTGCCCGGACGAATGATTCGGATGAGCAAAAAGCGATTGCGGTTGCCGTTCCTCATCATTTTCCCGGCAAAGTTTCAAGACCAGTTCGGCCAACCGAATGGCACCGTCCGGCTTAGAATCGCGGGCCAAATTCATGCGCCATTGATGCCATCGCGCTGCACTGTGGGCGAAGGCCTCCTCCGCAAAATGGGCGACCTGCTTCCGTCGTTCCGCCACCACTCCATAGCCGTTCTCCGTGACCAAACGTGCGTTGCCTTCCTCCTGCCCTGGAATGACATGGTTGATTATCAATGGGCAACGGGCCGCCAACGCTTCTTGAATAATCGCCCCCCCCGCCTTCGCGATGACAAGGTGGCTCTCGACCAACAAACGGGGCATGATGTTCGTCCAACCCAACAGTGTGACTCGGTCCGCGTGCGCTTGAGTTGCTTCCACCAATTCGGTTTTTAGCTCCGCATCGCGCCCAACAGTTACGGTTAGATGAACCCGCGGTATTTCGAGCAACTCTTCCAACGTCCGTACAGCCTTCTTTTTATTGTGGTTCACCACCCACAAGATTCGACGCACGGCAGCGGTCTCTGGTGGGTCAATCTGGTACTGGCAGAGGTCCGCAAATCGGGGACTGACCGGGAAACCCAATGCTTTGACCCGGTCCGGCTCTACCCCGCCAGCACGGAGCACCTGAGCCGTCGATTCATTGCTGACGATCCAATAGTCACACGGCGAACGCCACCACATCGAATGTGCGGTGATAGAGTCGGTCACCACCGAGATGAGTTTAAATGGCCGCTCGGAGTGGTCTCGATACAGCAATTGAATCAGTGGAGCGTACAACGGATACGTCGTGATGACGCAATCTGGTTCCGTTGACTTGAGAATATCGGATAAATGCTCGCGCAGTCGAAATAGCCCTACCGCTCCGTCCGGATGTGGCCACCGCTTTCCATCCAGCCATTCATAGATGCCGTTCCAGACGGTCGGCGCATAGTCGATGACCTTCTCGTAGGTCGATCGAACCAATTGGTTGAGACGACCGTAGGAAATCTCCAGGACATCAAGGACCTCAACCTTGATGTCGTCGGACGCCAGTTCCAATGCCTCCCGGACATTACGTGCGGCCGCGTTGTGCCCTTCGCCAAAACCAGCTGTCAGGATGAGGACCTTTTTCATTGAAACGCAACAGAGCTTGCGACGACTACGTGACAAAAAGATGTCGGACGAGTGAATAGTTGTTCACAATTTTGACGACTTATTAACCAGTTTCGTTCGGTAGGCCTTCCGATCCGAAGGATGTAATCCCAGCCTTCCCAATAAAAGCGCTTTTTCCCGCTCACAATGGATTCGCAAACTAGTTTCGTCCAATGGATCGGCTCCGGTTCCTTCTCAGCTTCTCCTCTCCAAAATCACGCCAATTCCTCAGCGGGATAGGTCCAGATTTCCGCCAAAGTTGGGTGGTAATGGGGAACTGCCGCCAATTGTGCGGCCGTCATTCGCTGGCTCATGGCCACCACAATTTCATGGATCAATTCACCGCCTTGAGGTCCGACAACCGCTCCTCCAAGGATTTCACCACTTGCCGCCGCCGTGATCAATTTCACAAAACCGCGGGTGCATCCGAGGATGAGGGATTTGCCGTGATCGTTAAACGGATAGGTCGCAACCCGATACGCCACCCCTGATGCTTGAAGCGACTGTTCCGAGGCTCCCACGGTGGCCACCTGCGGTTCGGTAAAGACTACTGAGACGAGCAGTCGATAATCCATTCCCTGCAATCGGTCGGGATAAATTAAGTTCTTGGCCCCAACCTCCGCCTGCTGAATCGCGATATGGACGATTTCATGAGGGCCGCAACAATCGCCGGCCGCGATGATGTGGGGCTGCGTGGTCCGCTGGTGGGCATCCACCCGGATTTGACCCGACCCGGTGACTTCCACGCCAGCCGCTTCGAGGCCTAATCCGGAGGTTGCCGGAGTTCTACCCAGGCCATTGAAAATTTCGGCTGCCTCCACCGTGACCAGATTGGCCCCGTGGCGAAAAGTAATGGCTTTTCCGCCTGCGGTTGCAGATACGCCCGTAATCTCGGTCCCCGCATAAAGGGTCATCCCTTCCTCACGCAGTGCCGCTTGAAGTTCTTCAGCAACATCCGTGTCGGAATCCCGCAGCACATGCGCAGACCGCTGGATCACCGTCACGGCAGTGCCCAAGCGATGAAAAAACTGCGCAAACTCGAGCGCAACCGGCCCCCCCCCAAGGACGATCAACGACTCGGGCAATGAGGCGAGCCCCAAGGCGGTGTCGCTGGTCAGGTATCCCACCGCTTCCAAATCAGCGCGGGGTGATCTCGCTATTTTTGATCCGGTGGCGATGATAAAATAACGAGCCGAAAGGAAGCCTCCGCCAGTCAGTCGAATGGTATGCGGATCAACGAAAACGGCCGATTGATGGAAAAAGGCAAACCGCCCGTCTTGCAGTTGCTGTTGGCGATAGCCGGCAAAGTCCGCGATCAGTTCGTCCTTCCGAGCCATCAACCGGGCAAAATCCACCGTCACCTCCCGAGCCTCAATACCCCATCGACGGGCTTCCCGAATGCCCTGTCGCAACTCGGCACCATGGAGGATGGCTTTGGTCGGCATACATCCGCGCAGGATGCAAAGACCGCCGATGGTTGGACTGCCCTCGATCACGGCGGTTTTCCAGCCGACACTGTGAAATGTACGGGCTGCTGCATAGCCGGCACTTCCACCGCCAATGACAATGGCGTCGTAGGTTTCTGGTTTAGACATGGTAAACGATTGATTTTTTGAGCGCACGCATCGGACTTAGGCCCTTTTTGTTTAGACGGTGGATTTTGAAACCGATTCTGCCGGTAATCGTGGAACATCGCGGAGTGTTCCCGACAGTGGAGGTATTTCCTCCAAGACCTCCTGCTCCGCCTTACCGGTCAGTTTTTGGAGCCGGTCGCCGGTCGGACGAACCCGCCGCTCGTAGCTGGTCACCGCGCTGTTGTACGCATCGGATGCGTCGCTCAGTCCTTTGCGGATTTTCTCAAAATGGCCCAGAAATATCTGTACCCGGTCAAACAGCTCCTTGGCTGCCTCTCCGATCTGGCGATTGTTGATCGATAGCTCGTATTGTTGCCAACTCACTGCCACACTCCGCAAAAGGGCAATCAACGAAGCCGGTGTGGCCAGGAGAATTCGTTTCTCCGCTGCCCATAGAATCAATTCGGGGTCTCCTTCCAACGCGGCACTGAAGAGCGATTCAGCCGGCAGAAACAGGACCACGAAATCCAAGGCATTGCTAAATGCGGCTGGATAGTTGCGGCCTGCCAAGTCCTTGATGGTATCCTTGAGATTGCGTGCGTGCGTCTCCAGGGCCGTCCTTCGTTTCACCTCATCGGCGGTGCCTAGGGCGTCGAGGAAAGCCAGGTCGGGAACCTTCGAGTCGACTAGAATGACCCGATTGCCCGGAAGCCGAACCACCAGGTCCGGCTTGCCATCTCCCTCTTTGACCTGCTCGGTAAAATCACAGTGGGCGCTCAAGCCAGCTGCCTCGATGACACGGCGCAAGGTTTCCTCTCCCCAGCGTCCGCGCGCTTGATTGGAGCTGAGGACAACCCGCAGCCGTTGGGTCTCGCTCGCCAGCGATTCACTCTGGACGGTCAATTGCTTGAGCTGTTCCTGGACTTGGCCGAGCGACGCTTGCTGATGCGCCTCCGATTGTTGCAGCCGCTGCTGGTAGGCGCGTAGCTGGTCTTCCAAAGGGCGAATCAACGCTTCAATCCGGGTTTGTCGCTGTGAAAGATCGCTTTCCGCCGAGCTCTTGAAACTGGCGAATTTTTCCCCAGCTAGACGCAGAAATTCAGGGCTATTGGCCGCCAACGCTTCCGCCGCCAACCCCTTGAATTGATCCCGCAGGATGGCCAGCGACCGCTCCCCGGCCTGCCGAAGTTCAGCCACGGCAGACTCATGCTTTTCCCGTTGGTTACGTTCACTTTCCTCATGAAAGCGACGTTGCTCGACGAGCAAGGCCGCACCCTTTTCCACCTCGGCCTTCAGGCCAGCACGATCGGATTCGAGCGCTGACACCTGTATACGGAGGGTGGAAGCGATCCGCTGCGCCTCGGCAGACTCCAGTGTGCGAAGTTCTGCCAATTGCTCTGCAGCCAGCCGCCGTCCATCTGAGGCCGCAGCGGAAGCCCGCACGTCCCCGAGGCTCTGGCGGAGTGTCGAAAGTTCGGCCTCCCTAGCTGCCAATTGCTGCCGCAGTTCGGCTTCTACGCGTAGCTCCGGAACCGGTTGCTTGCGGAAAAAGGCCAGCCATGCAGCGATTGCTCCGCCGAGCGAAATAAGCAGCGTGACCGTCAGCAGGACTTGGATTCCATCGATCATCGCTTGAGGGGTGGGCATTTGTAGGGAATTCGATGGTCTTTTAAGGGCAGTAACAATGCCTGAAGGAATGGTCAAAATCTAGTCCGTCACAATCTTGCAACGGGCTTTTGACAAAACCGGACTTCACCGACAACGTTGCCCCTGCGGCTTCAACCCAAGCCGTGCCGTTTTGAACGGCCGATTTCTGCTTTCGACATGACAACAGTCACCATCTCTCCACGTCGTCGAACAAACGCCGGTGCCGCTATCGGTATCCTGGTCGGTCTATCCGCTGCCATCTGTGTTCTTTGTGTTGTCCAGTGGGTGGTGCAATCCAAGCTGCGTGAGCGCATCGAGGAGGAAAACAAAGCCAAGAACGAGGCTCTGGCCAAGGCAGCGGAGAATGAAGCCCAAGCAAAGCGGTACAGTTTTGAGATCGAGCGGTTGGACAAAGAGGGCAAGGAAAACCAGGAGATCGTCCGCACCAACAAAGCAGAAATCAGCCGACTCAAGGCTGAACTCAAGAAATTGGAGTATGAAGGGGGGAAACTGACCAATACTCTGGAAACCTACAAGGCCGCCTACGAAAAGGCCAATGCGGCAATCCTCCAGCAAAACGAATCGGTTAAGACTCAGAACGAAGCGCTCAAGACGCTGGCCGAAGAACGTACGACCCTGGCAAACAAGTACAATAAATTGGCCGAGGACTACAACAAAGCGGTGACCGAATTCAACAACCTCGTCGACCAAGTCAAGAAGGAGCGGGAGTCCGCCGCTCAGCAGCAAGAAAAGAAATAGGAATGACCGATTGGGAACGCCTTGTACCGTCGACATGCCTGCCTTCCCAATAACGTCGTTTCTTCCCGTCCTCTCAATTCAATCGTAACATATTGATTTAAAGCAACATCGGTGGGGCGAGACTCCGTCGAGCCGGAGGTGGTCCGAACCAGGCGCACAGCGCAATTATCCCTTGCCTGACGCCGAGCACCACGGAAGTGATTAAGGGCTGAAAGCCCGACTCATCGAATGGACGATCGTCTTGAATTCCGCCCGGAAAACAACCGTCTTGACGAAAAGGTCCGTTGTTGTTGACAACGGTCTGTCTCATGATTCTAGGACCGATGATGCTACTTCCCGATTTTATGCGTTGCTGGCTAAACGTCCGTCTGCTGGCAAGCGTTCTATTCATCCTCGCCACTGGCCGTGGATTGGCTGACGAACCAGCGGCACCTTCGGTTTCCATCTTTCGCGATAGTCGACTCGAAAACGCTGTTCGGCAGCAGGTGTTCGCCAAGCGCTGGACCAATTCTCCGCTCACCGCTGCCGATGTCGTCCATGTGGCAACGTTCAATGCCAATGGACTGGGAATCACCAATCTGACCGGCCTCGAGCATTGTCATGAGTTGGCATCCGCAGACCTTGCGGGGAACCAAATCACTGACCTCTCCCCACTGTCCGGGCTAAAGCTGCTTCAGTACCTGAATTTGGCGACCAACCACGTTCAAGACGTGAGCCCATTGGCGTCCAATGGAGCCCTTCAGTACCTGGAACTTTCCCGCAACCATGTTCAGGACTTTAGTTCGTTACGTGGCCTGAGTAACCTCGCCAACTTGTATCTCGGATTCAATGCGGTTTCATCCTTGGCACCGGCTACCAATTTTCACCGCCTCGTTTCCCTTTACTTGGAAAACAACCAGATTACCAGTCTGGCCGGACTGGAACAACTACCATCGCTGAGCAGTCTGTCAGTTGCACACAACCGAGTTACCGATCTCACCCCGCTTCAGGGCCTGCGATCTCCTACCTTTATCTTTCTAGAATACAACGACTTGCAGGATTTTTCACCGCTGGACGCAGCCTTTCAAAAGGACTTGGCGGGCACCAAGAGTTTTGCCCCGTTCGTCCAGGTTTATCTCGGTCATAATCCCTGGACCCAGGCCAGTCGCGAACTCATCAAGACGGGGAAGGCGGCTGGATTCCGATATCACGAATGACCGGCCCCTTTTGACACGTTTGGAAATCAACTCATATTATCGCCCACCTATGAAGCCCCTAAAATCTTTTGCTGCCGGTCTTTTGCTCGCCATGACTGCATTCGCTGCTGGTTCCATTCAAGACATCGCCCTCAAGGATATTGATGGAAAGCCGACCTCGCTGAAAGCCTACCAAGGCAAGGTCGTCTTGGTCGTCAATGTCGCTTCCAAATGCGGCCTGACCCCTCAATACGAGGCGTTGGAATCGGTGTACAAGAAGTACCAGAAACAAGGCTTGGTCGTGGTCGGTTTTCCCTGCAACGACTTTAATGGCCAGGAACCGGGTTCCGCCGAGGAAATCAAGACCTTCTGCTCAACCAAGTACAGCGTGACCTTTCCGCTGATGTCCAAGCTTCACGTAAAGGGGCCCGAGCAACACCCCCTTTACACATCATTGACCGGTAAAGACGCCAAGTTTCCGGGTGACATCGAATGGAACTTCGGGAAATTCATCGTTGGCCGCAATGGCGAAGTGTTGGCACGCTTCAAGCCCCAAACCAAGCCCGACGACGCCTCCGTAACCTCCGCGATCGAGGAGGCTTTGAAAGCAAAGTAACCTAGGATTTGCCAATCGGATATTGATCCAGACCCTGTACAGGACGGCGATGGAGCGAAGTCCCCAATCATTCGCTTGGTTCTCCTTTGTTACAGTTGGAAGCATACTGTAGAAGCGGAAAGCTTTTAAGCGGCACGTAGTTGAGCGTAGCGATGCTATTGCTTGAAAACCATTCCAGGTATAATAAATGGAGAGCAAACGCAGTGTAATTCTGCCAAACCCAAAGGGGGTTGAGGTATAATGCCCGGGGTTGGCCCGTCTGCGGGCCTACCCCGGGTGGAGGTTGGGTTCATTCAATCCAACTGAATCAGTGGTCCTTGATTAAGGTGGGATAAGGTGGGACACGGGTTTCTGTTTTGCTTACAACAGTCCGAGACGTTTCTCATGTGAAGGATCAAGGGGATTTCCGCCATGTCTTGGACTGCGCCAGTCCTCTGGCGCTTTGGAAACGGCCGTTGAATCAACGGATCCGGGAATTCGCTGGCGCGTATTTGGATTCCGAGGCAACAACCGGTCATGAGTCCAGACTCAGTTAGGCGCAAGAGGCTGAAACCGAGGATGTTGCTCACCATTCTCTACGTTGTGGTAATTGCATTAATAAATTTTATTATTTATTATAAATGGAGATCATCCCGCAACCTTTTTTCCAGCAGGGGAATCGTGGAATCTGAACCCAATCCCTCGTTTGGCCCGACCATTCCAAACACCGTTCCAGCGCCTTCTCCGGCTCCCGTCGGCATGGTGTGGATACCGGGAGGAGAGTTCTCCATGGGGTGCGATACCTCCAGCGAAGCGCTTTGCGGTGTACCTGGGGTCACGCGAGAT